>JBKPEY010000103.1:0-11932 GCA_046744405.1 Actinomycetota bacterium | reverse complement strand
GGGTGGAACATCAGCAGCGCCGCCCACGAAAGGGGTATCACCAGCAAGTACCGGAGTCGGTAAGGGCTGAGTCTTGGTACCGCCAGATCTCTCCTCCCTCGCTGTTGGGATCGGCGTCCAACAGCTCACACCGCTTGACCGGTGCGTACGTTAAGCCGTAATCGACTGATCTTCTCCGAAACCTGAGGCGCCTGGGAAGAATCGCGCTCGAGCCGGCTGTTGGGTCTCATCCTTGCCCTAGAGGCGAGGCTGACCCGCATGCGTTGCCTCGTCGAGTGTCCAAAGACCGGCGGACACGCAGCGAACCGATGACGACGTCCGATCGTGGTTGATTCCGAGAACGCAACAATGCTGAAGAACATTGCCACTGAGCTGCGCGAAGGCGGCGGTGATGAGGCATTGGAAGCCAGCCGACGACTTGAAGACATTGCTTATTCACCATCGGAGCGTTTGAGCGAGATATTCGCGTTCGCGCAGACCAGCTTTCCACCAAGCTCAGCTGATGAGCCCCTTTGGGAGGAAGATCGGCCGCTTTGATCCACCGTTGACGGCCCCCTTTGGTCCGTAGGAAGACGTCCTCTGTCCACAAGCAGAAGATGGCTCCGGGCACCATCCACAGATTCCGTTCCGACCGCACGATGTGACCTGCAGTCCGCATGCTGCTGACGAAGACGCATTGTCAGGCACCGGAAGGACGAGCCGAAAGGACGGGGCCAATGGAGGCACAGGTACAGATCACGGGCTACGCCGGAACTGAGATCGAAAGCCGCGGTAACGGGACCGTGTCGGCGTTCAGATTGGCGTGTACGCCGCGAATTAAAACCAAGAACGGGTGGGGTGACGGCAACACGACGTGGATTGAGGTCGCCTGCTTCCGTACATTGGCACAGCACGTGGCGCAAAGCGTACGCAAGGGCGATCCGGTAATAGTCGTTGGCAAGCTGCGGACAAACGTCTGGGAGAAGGACGGCCAGACTCACGAGCGGCTGGTGCTAGAGGCCGACATGATCGGTCACGACCTGAATCGCGGTACGTCGGCGTTCCAGCGGCCACCTCGCCTCACGGCAACCGATCCCCCAGAAGCTGAGGAGCCACCGGGGGACGAGGTGGAGACGGCTGGGCTGAGCGTGGAGGAGCGCACCGCACAATCTGCCCAGGCGGCGCAGGCCGCCTAGGTGACACAGGCCGCCTGAGACAGTCTGCGCCGGTTCCGCGGGCCGGCGTCAGGGCGGACTGAGGGGACTCAGGCGGTGGGCCGGATCGCCGGGCAGCGCGGCAGCGCTGCATGTGCACGCGTATCCGCGCCCATAGGTGACGCACCATGTCAGGCAGGCTCGCCCCAACGGTCGCGCTCGTCGAGCGAGGCTGCATGGTGCGATCGCCGCCCGTGGTGCGTCACCGCTCATTTCGCGGCTGGCATACTCCGCGCCGCGAGGTTCGCGCCGCGATCTGCAGGGGGAGCCGACGAAACGCATCGAGAACAGGCCTGATCTCCCCACATGAGCGTTTCGTCGGATCCGACTAAGAGCGAGCGAAGCGAGCCATTAGGCACAGCGAGCGGAGCAATCCAACTTCGGCAGAGCGCTCCAACTTTGAGCGCCGCACGTTGCCATCTAGGGTTGGCCCCTGCAAGGTCGCGTACAAGTGAAGGTGCACCCGTTCCAATGCCTGAATTCATTTACACGATGCACAACGTCCGCAAGGCCCTGGGTGACAAGGTCGTGCTGGACAATGTCACCCTCTCGTTTTATCCGGGCGCCAAGATCGGCATCGTCGGACCTAACGGCACAGGCAAATCCACACTGCTGAAGGTCATGGCGGGAATTGAGAAACCCAATAATGGGGACGCCACGTTGGCCAAGCATGCGACGGTGGGAATTCTGCTCCAGGAACCGCCGCTGACCGAAGGCAAGACCGTCCTTGAGAACGTCGAGGAAGGAGTCGCCGATGTCAAGGCGCTGCAGGCGCGGATGGAGGAACTCGGGGTAGCAATGGGGGAGCCCGACGCCGACTTCGACACGCTGATGGCCGAGATGGGGGAGGTTCAGACCGAACTCGATGCGCGTAACGCCTGGGACATCGACTCCCAGCTCGAGCAGGCGATGGATGCGCTGCGTTGCCCGCCACCCGAGGCCATTGTCGACGTTCTCTCAGGCGGCGAACGGCGTCGCGTCGCACTGTGCAAGTTGCTGCTGCAGCAGCCGGACTTGTTGTTGCTCGACGAGCCGACCAACCACCTTGACGCTGAGTCGGTGCAATGGCTGGAGACCCACCTCAAGTCCTACCCCGGTGCAGTACTGGCTGTCACGCACGACCGGTACTTCCTCGACAACGTGGCGCAATGGATTCTCGAGCTCGATCGCGGGCGGACGCATCCGTACGAGGGCAACTATTCGACCTACCTCGATACCAAGAAGGGCCGGCTTCAAATTGAGGGCCGCCGGGATGCCAAGCGGGCAAAGATCTTGGAGCGCGAACTGGAGTGGGCAAGGTCCAACCCCAAGGCGCGGCAGGCCAAGAACCGGGCGCGACTAGCACGTTACGAAGAGCTCCGGGCGGAGGCGGAACGCAGCCGCAAGCTCGACTTCGAAGAGATCAACATCCCTCCGGGCCCGCGGCTCGGCAGCAATGTGCTCGATGTCAGAGAGCTAGTCAAGGGCTACGGCGACAGGCTGCTGTTCGACGGCTTGAGCTTCTCGTTGCCGCGGGCAGGGATCGTGGGCGTCGTCGGTCCCAACGGCGTTGGGAAGTCGACCCTGTTCCGCATGATCGTCGGTGAGGAGGAGCCGGACGCCGGCGAGCTGAGCCTTGGTGACACGGTGCGGATCTCCTATGTCGATCAGGCCCGTTCCGGGCTCGATCCGCGCAAAAACGTCTGGGAGCTGGTGTCCGACGGGCTCGATCACATCAAGGTGGGCAGCTTCGAGATGCCGTCTCGCGCGTACGTCGCGTCCTTCGGCTTCAAGGGCCCGGATCAGCAGAAACCGGCGGGTGTGCTCTCCGGTGGTGAACGGAACCGCCTCAATCTCGCACTGACCTTGAAGATGGGCGGCAACCTACTGCTGCTCGACGAGCCGACGAATGATCTTGACGTAGAGACGCTGCAGTCGCTGGAAGATGCGCTTCTGGAATTTCCCGGCTGTGCGGTGGTCATCTCACACGACCGGTGGTTCCTCGATCGCATCGCGACCCACATCCTGGCCTGGGAAGGCGACGACGAGGACGAGGCCAAGTGGTTCTGGTTTGAAGGCAACTTCGCCGACTATGAGGTCAACAAGATAGCCCGGCTCGGTCTTGAGGCGGCGCGGCCGCACCGCGTTACTCACCGCAGACTCACCCGGTGATCAGCCAGCAGTTCAGCCAATGTGAGGGCGCGGCGCCCGGCGAGCTGATCGAGTTGCGTGCGGCAGGAGAAGCCGTCGGCCAGCACGATGGCGTCCGGGTGGGCAGCGACAGCCGGTAACAGGTCGTGCTCGGCCACCTTGACCGAGACCTCGTAGTGGCCTTTTTCAACGCCGAAGTTGCCAGCCAGGCCGCAGCAGCCACCGACCGTGGTCACAGTCGCCCCTGTCGCGGCAAGCAAGGTGGCATCGGCCTGCCAGCCCAGCACCGATGCGTGGTGACAATGCGGTTGGGCTACCAGCTCGAGGCCAGTGAGGTCAGGTGGTGTCCAGTCCGGGGTACGTCCCAGCAATTCAGCCAAAGTCAGTACACCGGCTGCGACATCGGTGACCCGTGGATCATCCGGCAATAGTTCGGAGGCGTCGCTACGCCAGACAGCGAGGCAGGAGGGTTCCAGGCCAATGACCGGTGTTCCGGCGGCGACGATTGGATGCAAAATGTCCAACGCGGCGCGCAGCTGTCGTCGAGCACCGTCGAGCTGGCCGGTGCTGATCCAGGTCAGCCCACAGCAGGCCGGTCTCTGCACGACCTGCGGTGCATAACCGGCCGCGGCCAGGACAAAGAGGGCCGCTTGCACTGCGTGCCCAGCGAAGAAGTCCGAGAAGGAATCCACCCAAATGACGACCGGATCCCCGTTGGATTCCGGAGCCGTAACCCGCTTCCGCGCCGGGACCGAGGCGAACCGGGGGAGTCGGCGGCGCTGATCGACGCCCGCCGTCCACCGCACCAAGTTTCGCAGTCCAGGAGCGGCAGTGCCGAAGTTGATCAATCCGGGAAGCAGCCGCGCTCTCGTGATCAACCGTCCCCAGCGTGGCAACCATCCGAGCGCGTAATGGCTGCGCGGCCTGATCCGATTGCGATACGTGCGATCAAGAACCTGCGACTTGTACGTGGCCATGTCGATCCCGGTCGGACAATCACGTGCACAGCCCTTACAAGACAGACAAAGATCAAGTGCCTGGTGTACCTCCGGTGATCGCCAACCCTGCCGAATGACATCGCCGTTGATCATCTCTTGGAGCACCCGTGCCCGCCCTCGCGTAGAGTCCTTTTCCTCACGCGTGGCCTGATAAGAGGGACACATCACACCAAGACCGGCGGTGGTGTTGGCCAGGCACTTGCCCACACCGGAGCAGCGATGCACGGCTTTCGTGAACTCATCGAAGCGACCCACCAAAGCCGTGGCACGGATATCGGCCGTCACGGGCCGAGGATCGACAAGCACCCCCGGATTCAACGCGTTATCAGGGTCGAACGCCGCCTTCACTTGGCCGAAGACCTCTATCGCAGCCTCGGAGTACATCACCGGCAGCAATTTGGAGCGAGCCCGGCCATCGCCGTGCTCGCCTGACAGTGAGCCGCCATAACCAGCGACCAGGTGTGCCGCCTCCTCGACGAAAGTTCGATAAGCCTCCGCACCGCCTTGCTCAGTCAGTGGGAAGTCGATGCGGACGTGTATGCACCCGTCGCCGAAGTGCCCATACGGCAGCCCATCAAATCCATGAGCGTTCAGCAGGCGGTCGAAGTCGCGCAGGTACGAGCCGAGGTGCTCGGCCGGGACAGCTGCATCTTCCCAACCGGGATATGCCGGCCGGGTCAAACTAATGCCTGCCAGACCGGCACCGTCTTCACGAATCTTCCACAACGCCACGGCTTCGGCCGGATCGGCCACGACGAAGCCATCCGATGCGTCGGCAGCAGCCAGCAGCGCGTCGGCACGTACCCGCAGCTCGGCCAGATCCTCACCGGCAAGCTCGACAAACACCCAGCCATCTCCGCGCGGCAGCGCCGGTACGGCCGCATCCCCTCGGGTGCGCCGCACCACATCGACAATTCGCCGGTCCAAACCCTCGCAGGCAGTCGGCTGGTGATCAATGATCACCGACGCGGCGTCTGCGGCATCAGCCATGGTTGGATAACCGAGCACGATCATGATCTTGAACGGCGGGTCCGCCACGAGGCGTACCGTCGCGCTGGTGATCACTGCGAGGGTGCCTTCGGTCCCTGCCAGAAATCGCGTCACATCAAAGCGATTCTCTGGAAGGAGGTGCTCCAGGCTGTAGCCCGAGACGTGCCTGCCGAAACGCCCGAACTCGGTGCGGATCACGCCAAGGTTTGCTTGCACGACTGCCTTCAAAGCAGCAAGGCTGGCGAAGTGATCATGGTTCGCGCCGGGCGCACCAAGGGTGACTTGTTCACCGGAGCCAGTGATCATCTCGAGTGCGAGAACATTGTCCGAGGTCTTGCCATATGCCAGGGCGCGTGGCCCGCAGGCATTGTTTCCGATCATGCCGCCGATCGTGCAGCGGTTGTGTGTTGATGGATCGGGCCCAAGACGTAAGCCGTGTGGTGCGGCTGCTGCCTGCAGGGTCGACTGCACGACCCCTGGCTCAACGCGCGCCGTACGCGCTTCCGGATCAATCTCAATAATGGTGTTCAGATGGCGGGAGGTATCCAAGATCAATCCCGGACCGACCGCATTGCCGGCACACGAGGTACCCGCGCCCCGCGTGGTCACCGGCATGCCAACGGCTCGAGCCGCATCCAGAACAACCGCTACCTCCTCGACGGTTCGCGGCCGTGCGACAGCTTGCGGCGCCACCCGATAGAGCGAGGCGTCGGAGGAATAGAGCGCCCGCGTGAGGGCGCTTGCGTCAAGGACCTCGCTGGCACCGCGTCGACTGAGCTGGAGCTGCAACTCAGCGACCTCGGGGGAGAGAGTGGTGGTCTTTGGCATGATCGCGTTTGATCGTAGTGCTCGGCTGTGAATCGAGGTGTCGAGTAAACTTACTGATGAGTAACTTCGGGCTCTCAATGGAGGCGCGATGAAGCGGACAATCTTCAATGAGGACCACGACGCGTTCCGGGAAAGCTGCCGGATGTTCGTCGATCGGACTCTGCGGCCCCATCAGGAGAAGCACATCGCCAATCATGAGCTCGGTCGGGACGTGTGGCTCGAGCTTGGCAGGCAAGGCTTCCTGGGGCTCAACGTGCCGGAGGAGTATGGCGGCGCGGGCGTCGACGACTTACGGTTTTCTCTGATCTTGGCCGAAGAGCTGTCCCGACTCGCCTTCGCCTACTCATCTTGTGTGGGTATCCACACCAACTGTGTCGCCCCGTATCTTGTCGACCTGGGTACCGAGGAGCAAAAGCAGCGCTGGCTGCCGAAGTTCTGTAGCGGTGAGTTGATCACCGCACTCGCCATGACTGAACCGTCTGGCGGTTCTGATCTTGCCGCACTCAAGACTCGAGCGGTACGCGACGGGGAAGACTGGATCCTCAATGGTTCCAAGACCTTCATCACCAACGGCGCCTGTGCCGATCTAGCGCTGGTCGCGGCCCGAACGGGTCCGGAGGGAGCTCGTGGCATCACCCTGTTTGCCGTTGAAGCCTCGATGCCCGGATTCGAGTGCGGCCGCAAACTCGACAAGCTGGGTCAGCCCGAGGCCGATACATCCGAGCTGTTCTTCGACGACGTAGGCGTTCCTGCGAAGAATGTGATCGGCGAGATTGATCGAGGCTTCGGTTACATGATGCAGCGGCTCGTCACCGAGCGGATCGGTTCGGCGGTGAACAACATCGCCCATGCGCGCCAGATCCTCGAAGAAACCCTGAACTATGTGAAAGAACGCAAGGCCTTTGGAGCCCCGATTGGGTCCTTTCAGGCGAACAAATTCACCCTCGCCGAGTTGCAGACCCTGGCCGATGTCACTCAGGCGTTCGTCGACCAGTGCATGCTGGAGGCTGTCGAGGGCACGCTGACCGCAGTTGATGCCGCGAAGGCCAAGTGGTGGTCGGCGCAGGTGCAGAACGACATTCTCGACGCCTGTCTGCAGCTGTGGGGCGGCTATGGCTACATGAACGAATACCGCGTCGCTCGCGCATGGGCCGATGCCAGGGTTTCCAAGATTTGGGCGGGATCAAACGAGATCATGAAGGAACTCATCGGCCGCGACCTGGGATTGTGATCAAGGTGCCGCGTATCGATCTTGAAGGTCCAGAAGCAGTCATCGTCTCTGCAGCGCGTACGCCGATTGGCCGCGCCGGCAAAGGATCGCTTAAGAATGTCCGCCCTGATGATCTCGCTGCTGGGGTGATCAACGCCGCTCTGGCGAAGGTCGAGGCAATAGACCCGCGCACGCTGGACGACATCCTCATCGGTTGTGCGGAGCCGCGCGACGAGCAGGGCGGGAATGTGGCGCGCCGGATCGCCGTACAGCTAGGGCTGGATGACGTCCCGGCAGCGACGATCAACCGCTTCTGCGCGTCCAGTGTGCAAACTGCCCGGATCGCCTTCCATGCGATCAAGGCCGGCGAAGGTGATGCCTTTATCTCGGCCGGAGTGGAATGCGTCTCGCGATACCGCGGCTTCGGCTCCGCCGGCGTTGACCCGGTTGACACCCACAATCCGATCTTTGCTGGGGCTGAACAGCGGAGTGTGGCCACCGCCGGAAGCAACGAGAAGTGGCATGATCCCCGCGAGGACGGCCTGCTGCCTGACATCTACATCGCAATGGGCCAAACCGCTGAGAACGTCGCCACTCTTCGCGGGATCTCACGAGCGGAGCAAGACGAGTTCGGAGTCCGCTCGCAGAACCTTGCCGAGAAAGCCATTGCGAACCAGATTTTCGACGCTGAGATCGCACCAGTCACGCTGCCCAACGGCACCGTGATGAGCGCTGATGACGGGCCTCGACCAGGCACCACGATGGAGGCCGTGTCGGCACTCAAACCTGCCTTTCGCCCGAATGGCACCATCACCGCGGGCAACTGCTGTCCGTTGAACGACGGGGCGGCTGCCGTGGTGATCATGAGTGACCGGCGTGCCTCCGAGCTGGGCCTGACCCCGCTGGCACGCATTGTCGCCACAGGTGTCAGCGCGCTGAATCCAGAGATCATGGGCCTCGGGCCGGTGGAAGCCAGCCACCGTGCCTTGGCCAACGCCGGAATGACGATCAATGACATGGATCTGGTGGAGATCAACGAGGCGTTCGCGGTTCAGGTGATCGCTTCCGCGCGGGACCTGGGCATTGATATGGAACGGCTCAACGTACATGGCGGTGCCATCGCACTCGGTCATCCGTTCGGATGCACCGGCGCGCGGATCATGACCACGTTACTGAACGCGATGCGGGTGCGAGACGTGCAATTCGGCCTGGAGACGATGTGTGTCGGTGGTGGTCAGGGAATGGCAATCGTGCTAGAGCGACTCGCCTGAGCTCACCCACCAGCTACCCTTCGGGTGTGACGGAGACAACATTGCTGGCGGCGCGGCCGGCTTCGGTCGGCGCCATGCTGCTGAGGCAGGTCGAGGCATCCTCGTCGAAGGAAGCCTTTCGCTACATCGAGGATGATCGCTGGGTTTCACTGAGCTGGACACAAACCAAGGACAAAGCCTTCCAATTAGCTGCTGGCCTGCTGGCGCTTGGAATCGAGCCCGAGGATCGGGTAGCGATCGCGTCCAGCACCCGGATGGAATGGATCGTGGCGGACCTAGCGATAATGTGCGCGGCCGGCGCAACGACGACGATCTATCCGTCGACACAACACGAGGACGTCTGCTTCATCCTTGCTGACTCGCAATCCAAGTTCGTCTTTGCCGAGGATGATCTTCAGGTCAACAAGGTCCTTGATCATCTCGATGAGCTACCGCAGTTGATCACCATCGTGCAACTGGACGGCAAGGTCGATCATGCCAAGGTAATTGGCTGGGCAGATTTGGAGAAGCTAGGCCGAGATTACCTCGATGCCAACCCAACCGCGATCGAGAACGTCATAGCAGCGATTGGCCCGGAGGACCTGGCGACGGTGATCTATACCTCCGGTACGACCGGCCGGCCCAAGGGAGTACGCCTGGTGCAAGACTGCTGGACGTACGAGGGTGCAGCCGTTGAGGCGTTCGACATCATCAGTGCCGATGACCTGCAATACCTGTGGCTGCCGCTCAGCCATGTCTTCGGCAAGGCGCTGATTGCCATCCAGCTGTACATCGGTTTCACGAGTGCGGTGGACGGTCGGATCGACAAGATCGTGGAGAATCTCGCGGAGGTCCAACCGACCTTCATGTGCGGCGCGCCCCGGATCTTCGAAAAGGTGCGAGCCAGAGTCATGACGACTGCGTCGCACGGGGTCAAGGCCAAGATCTTCGATTGGGCGTTTGGGGTCGGCCGGAAAGTGTCACCCATGCGGTTGGCGGGAGACGAACCTTCGAGGCTCCTCGCGATCAAGTACTCACTGGCAGACCGTCTGGTCTTTAGCAAGATCAAGGCCCGAATGGGTGGCAAGATCAAGTTTTTCGTGTCAGGCTCGGCCGCGTTGAGCCGGGAAGTGCAGGAGTGGTTCCATGCGGCAGGACTGCTGGTGTTAGAGGGCTACGGCCTAACCGAGACCTGCGTTCCGTCATGCGTGAACAACCCGCGAGCCGTCCGTTTCGGCACCGTAGGCCCACCCGTTCCTGGAACTCAAGTCAAGATCGCTGACGATGGTGAGATCTTGATCAAGGGCCCAGGTGTCATGCGGGGCTACCACAACATGCCGGAGGCTACCGCGGCGGCGCTCAAGGATGGCTGGTTCGCCACTGGAGACATTGGCGAGCTGGACGAGAGGGGATATCTACGTATCACTGATCGCAAGAAGGACCTGATCAAAACCTCTGGCGGCAAGTACGTCGCCCCGCAG
The DNA here is from genome assembly GCA_046744405.1 of Actinomycetota bacterium. Lineage (GTDB taxonomy): Bacteria > Actinomycetota > Actinomycetes > Propionibacteriales > Propionibacteriaceae > Microlunatus. The sequence goes on along the minus strand of JBKPEY010000103.1, from coordinate 1,852 downwards.
AAGGTGGAGGGCGTTGTGAAGGCCGCCTGCCCCTACGTCAGCCAGGTCCTGGTGCACGGCGAAGGACGCAAGTACGCCACAGCTTTGATCACGCTCGATCCCGAGGCGGTCGAGGGCTGGGCCAAGGAGGAAGGACTGAGCTACGCCTCATTCCACGAGCTGGCCGGTTCTAAGGAGGTCCACGACCTGACCGAGGGGTACGTGGCGCAGGCCAACCAACAGCTTGAGCGCTGGGAGACCATCAAGAAGTTCGAGATCTTGCCCACCGAGTTCTCAGTCGACGAGGGCGAAGTTACCCCAAGCCTGAAGATCCGGCGCAGGGCCGTGGAGCAGAAGTATGCCGACGTACTCAACAGCATGTATGACGCTGATTGACGCCGAGGGCCAGTTAGTGCTTGACCTATGGCTCAACTGGATTCCGACAAGTCGGTTATGACTTGGTGCCACCGTTGACGTAGATCACCTGGCCGGAGACGTAGCCAGCGTCCTCACTGCACAGAAAGCTCGCCACGCCAGCGACATCCTCTGGTTGTCCGATACGACCTAGCGGAATGTCTCGAGCGATGGAGGCCTTCCATTCATCGAAGTCCAAGCCCTGCCGGGCAGCCGTCGCCGCGGTCATGTCGGTCTCGATGAATCCCGGCGCTATCGCGTTCGCGGTCACGCCAAACCTACCGAGCTCTAGCGCAAGGGTCTTCGTGAAGCCAATCAGCCCGGCCTTAGCTGCGGCGTAGTTGGCCTGCCCGCGATTACCAAGTGCCGATGTCGAGGAAATGTTGACGATACGGCCCCATTGGGCCTGTGTCATATGGATCTGGGCTGCTCGGGTCATCAAGAAGGCACCCCGCAGGTGTACATCCATGACCGCATCCCAGTCAGCGGTGCTCATTCGGAAAATCAGGTTGTCCCGGATGATGCCGGCGCTATTGACCAGAACCGACACTGCTCCAAATTCAGTGGCAGTCTGCTCCACTGCATTGTTGGCGGCTCTTTCGTCTGCGACATCCGCGCCGATGGGGATCGCTCGGCCGCCGTTTTCGACGATCTCCTTGACGGTGCGCGCGCTGCCTTGTTCATCAAGATCCACAACGCCCACCGACATGCCGTCGGCGGCGAGCCGGAGGGCGATTGCGGCACCAATACCGCGCGCCGCACCGGTGACAATTGCGACTCTCATGCAGCAGACCCTACGTGATGGCGGCCTGACAACATCGATTCTTCTGACAGGATCGACGACCGTGAGCCCGCTGTACACCCACAGCTGTCCGATGCGCTGGGGCGACATGGATGCCCAGGGCCATGTCAACAACGCGGCGTATGTCGACTACCTTCAAGAAGCCAGGGTCGCCTTCCTGCTCTCGAGCTCGCCGGTCTTGCAGCAGCTACTCAACTCCGGCGTACTCGTGGTAAATCACCAGCTCGAATACCTCAAACCCGTTGCCTTCAGCGACCGGCCGCTGACCACGAATCTCTGGGTGTATGCCATCGGCGGCAGCCGCTTCTCCATCGGGTACGAGGTGTATGACGGCGCCGATTTGGCGGTTCGGGCTCGGACCGGTGTCGTGCCATTTGACCTAGCCAGCAACCGGTTGCGGCGCCTGACAACCCCTGAGCGGGAGTTGCTTGGCAGAGCCCTAGCCCCTGCAGGCCCGCTGCGGCCACTGCCGAAGGTTGCTCTTCCCGCAGATCACCATCGTTATCTGCTGACAGTGCGCTGGTCCGACGTGGACTCCTACGGGCATGTGAACAACGTGAAGTACTACGACTACATCCAGGAGGCCAGAATCAGCCTCGTGAACGACACTGTCGGGTGGGAGCCAGAGGCGGTCTGGATGGTGGTCCGCCAGGACCT
>JBKPEY010000482.1:0-5693 GCA_046744405.1 Actinomycetota bacterium | reverse complement strand
GGAGATCAAGATCACGATGCAGGTCTTCGGCGTGAACCCAACCGTCATCCGGGCGAAGGTGTGGCGGGCTGGTGAGGCCGAGCCGCTGGCCTGGTCGGTGACGGCGCAGGACGGGTTTGACCGATTGCAGCGCAGCGGCGCGGTGGGGATTGTGGCCTCCCGCCCCAATCACGCTTCTGATCCGCTTCGCCTATCTGTGTTGGATTTCGTCGCACGTCCGGTGATCGGTTAAGTGATGGCGGAGTTCACCCGGCTAACGGTGATCGGATCGGCTCGCAAGGCTGATCTCGTCGTGCCGAACGACGAGGCCGTGAGCGGTCTGATGCCACGGCTGATGGAGTTGCTCGATGAGCCAACCGGCTCGGTGGTACGACCGCTGACGCTGGTCCGCGCCACCGGCGAGCAGCTGGACGTCGGCCTCACTATCGCCGACCAACAGGTCTGTGACGGTGAACTGCTGCGCTTAGTGCGGTCCGACGACGCTCCCCCGCCGCCAGAAGTGGCCGATGTCACTGACGTACTCGGCGAGTCAATGCGTGATCGGGCTGGGTTGTGGTCGACATCCTCCCGCGAGCTCACCGGTGCTGTCGCTATCGGGGTGCTCAGCTGTGCTACGACGACCCAGCTGCCGGGGAGTCCGGTCGCATTATTCCTAGCCGTTCTCGGGCTCGCGATTGCCGCCGCGATTGCGGGCCGCGTCTGGATGCGTTGGTTCTGCATCGCGCTCAGCGCAGCCGCGCTCGGAGTGGCCGCCGCGGCCGTCTGGACGGTCAGCGCGTCGCTAGGTCTGCCAGCGTCGTTGCGGCTTGCTGCTCTCGCGCTCGGATTTACTGCGCTGGGCTGGCTCTGCCTTGGTCTTGGCTATGGCCAGGGTTTACGCTCCCGTCCGGCCTGGTTCGGCAGTCTGGTCGGCGTTCCGGTGGCGATCTTGCCGTTGATCATGGTGGCGTTGGGGTCGAGTCCCGAGCAGGCTGCTGCGGTCACTGCGACTGTCGCCGTCGTCGTGTGCGGTGTACTGCCCCGGCTGGCTTTGGCTGCCTCGGGTCTCACCGGCCTCGATGATCAAGTGGTGGAAGGGCATCCGCGCCGCCGCGACGATGTCTCGCTGACAGTCAACGAGGCGTACCGGCTCTTGACTTGGGTGACATTTGCCGTCGCCATCCCGATCGCTGTGAGCAGCGCCCTGCTGCTTGCCTCGAATGATCTTTGGACGGTGGGTGTGGGACTGGCGGTGATCGTTGTAAGCGCACTGCGCACCCGCGCCTTCCCGCTTGCGGTGCAGCAGATGGCGCTCTGGTTTGCCGTCCTCGCTGGGCTCTTGGCCGGTCTGCTCGGTCAGCCCCAGCTGAATGAACCGGCACTGGCGGTGATCTTGGTTGCCATCTCGGCAGTAGTCATGATCATGGTGCTGAGCCGGCCAGCCGCACATCAGCGCGCCTTCCTGCGACGGGTGGGCAATGCGTTCGAGGTGCTAGCCGTGCTAGCCCTGATTCCCTTGTTATTGGGGATGTTTGGCATCTTCAGCGACTTGCTCAAGGCGTTTTAGATCATGAGCGGACCTGCATCAATCATTGCCTCGGGACTGATAGGCAGCGTCAGCGCGCTGTGTCACGAGCTCACCTCCAGTGATGCGCTGCTCCGCACACCGTTGGCACTATCCCGCCGGATTGGATTCGTCCAGCTCCGCGGCGGCAGTGGTGCCTCCGCGGCCGCTGGCTATGTGGCCAGCATGCTGGCTCGGCGGCGTGCCGGGATGGTGCTCGGTGTGAATGCTTCAGCGGGCGAGGCGAACATGCTCTGGCAGGCTGGATTGACCCGGCTTGCGAGTGGCGCGAGTGACCATCACCGACGCAGTCATCCGAGCAGCGCCGCAGATGCCCGGGCAGGGTTGCCGGTAGGTGGCACCGGCCTGATTGGGCTGGATCTGGCTCGTGATCATCTGAGCGCAAGCGCCGGCACCTGGTTCGAGCAGGTGACCCCGATTGCCCGTTTCTACGACCTGGTGATCACCGACTGGGGCGTACGCCACCGGCAGGTCGATCTGCGCCAAGTGGCCAGAGCCAGTCACGTGGTGTGTCTGGTGGCCCGCGCAGACCGTTATCCAGCTGAGGAGGCCGCCGCGCTGGTGCCGGCCCTCGCCGAGGTTGAAGATCAGCCCCGCGTCGTAGTAGTCCTGGTCGACGTCGGCAGGACCGCGGAGCGTACGCCGCAGCTATTGCGCAGCCAGCTGCCAGTGCCTGTGCTGAGCATCCCGTACGACCCGCGGCGAGCCAAGGCGCAACCCGTTGCAAGCCGCCACCTGCCGAGTCGGACCCGGCTGGCGTACGCCCGGCTGTGTACGGCTTTGATGGCTGAGGCGGTCAAGCCGGCGTATCGGCGGCTGGTCGCTGCTGTTGACGGGAGGCCGTCATGACCCTGCAGATGGTGCATCGGCCCACCCGGATAACCCGGCCAATCAGACCTGATGAGGCAGAGACCATCGCCGCTCCGCCGACGATCACCGATGGTCAGGTAAGCGGCATGCCGATTCAGAGCTTCCTGCCGGTTATCGGTGCACTGTCGTCGGTGATCATGATCGTGGTGTTGCGCAACAACAATCCGGTGTTTCTGGTGGTTGGCGGACTGTTGTTGGTAGTGGCCTTGATCGGTGGCCTGGTCATGGCGTTGAGCCATCGCGGCTCGGCAGCGCGCACCCGGCGTACCCAACGAGAGCACTATCTGGACTTCCTCGAAAAGCTCCGGGCCCGGATGCGCGTCAAGGGTCGAGAAGTGCGCGCCGCAGCAGCGGAGCTGGATCCGGAGCCGACCGCACTAGTAGAACTGATCCGCGACCCGGCACGGCTGTGGGAGCGGCGGCGGCATCATGCTGACTTTTGCCGGGCGCGCATCGGCGTCGGTGACCGCGCCATGTTCTCCCTCACCATCCCGGAAGAGCAGAATCCGGTGCAGCCGTACGACCCGATCATGATCGACGAAGCGAACTCGGTGGTGACTCACTATCGAGTCGTTCGGGGAATGCCAGTCACGGTGAATCTGGACGGCGCCGGTCAGGTCGCCGTCATCGGCGATCGGCAGAGCGTGCTCTGCGCTGCCCGGTCGATGATCGTGCAGTTGGCCGCGTTGCATGCGCCGGAGGACGTACGGCTGGCGGCTGCCTTTCCTCGGGATGCAGCAGCTGATTGGGCGGGCTTTGATTTGCTGCCCCATGTTGTCGATCCCGGACTGTACGACGGGCCGGTTGCAGCGCGCCGTATTGCCGCATCGGCAGCCGGTCTGATCAAGGTGCTGGGGCAGGATCTGGCAGACCGGGCGCAATTGGTTGCTAGCGCGAGGCGCAGCGGGTCGCGACTGCCAGGTGTGGACAACGCTCGCTTGGTGATCTTCGTCGATGACTACGGTCAGGTAGCTTCCACACTGCCGATGCCAGACGCCGAGCTGACGCTGCGCGACCTATCGGTAACCATGGTTCATCTGCTCAGTGATCGGCTGCATGAGCCGTCCGATGTCACGGTGCGGATCATGATCGACGAATCTGAAGCCGTGATCAGCGACGCTCGATTGGAAGAAGATGATCATGCTGAAGCCGTGCAGATAGCAACTGTTGATCGAACGCCGGTCACGGTCTTTGAATCCATTGCGCGGACGCTGACTCCACTGCGGTTGAGCGTGTCCCGGGAGGACGAGGTCAGCACCGCCAAGGACATCGGAATTACCGACCTACTTGGCATCTCCGACGTCACCATGATCAGTCCAGAGACTGCCTGGCAGCCCCGTTCAGCACGTGACTTCCTCCGGGTGCCGATCGGTCTGGACGATTTTGGTTCACCGATTTTGCTTGATTTGAAGGAATCTGCTGAACTCGGCATGGGTCCGCATGGAATATGTATCGGTGCCACTGGCTCCGGCAAGAGTGAGATGCTGCGGACGTTGATCACCGCGCTCGCCCTCTCGCATCCGCCCGAAGACCTGAGCATGGTGCTGGTCGATTACAAGGGCGGTGCCGCGTTTGCACCGTTTGCCGGCCTGCCGCATGTTGCCGGCATTATCGACAACCTTGCCGATGATCCGCAGCTCACTGAGCGCGCCCGGGCGAGCATCAACGGTGAAGTGGTACGGCGACAGGAGCTGCTGCGCGACGCGGGCTCGATTCCGTCGATCAGTCACTACCGTGAACTGCGGATCCAGCGACCTGAGCTTCCGCCATTGCCACACCTGTTCATTGTGATTGACGAATTCGGTGAATTGCTCACCGCTGAGCCGGACTTCGTCGATCTCTTGATCACTATCGGCCGGATCGGCCGCTCCATCGGGGTCCATCTGTTGCTGTCGAGTCAGCGCATAGAGTCGGGCAAGCTTCGGGGGCTGGACAGCTATTTGTCGTACCGGATCGGTCTGCGTACCTTCTCCGAATCGGAAAGCTCGGTGGTACTAGACACCCCGGATGCGTTCCATCTGCCGGCCATTCCGGGCTACGGATATCTCAAGGTGGACACTTCGGTCTACCGGCGTTTCCGCTCGGGCTACGTGTCAGGACCTGTGGCTGGCGCTATCCCCGCGGCGTTGGAGTCCGATGCTCGCGCGCAGCCACTGTTGCTGCCAACGTTCAACGGTCTGGCCAGGCCCGAACAGGCTGAGAATGCCGAGGAGGAGCTGACTCGGCCAGAAATCGGCCGACCGCTGGTAGCCGAGTGCGTCGATCGACTCCGGATCGCCGGCCGGCAGGTCCGGCCGGTCTGGCTACCGCCGCTGCCTTCCCGGTTCACGCTCTCCCGCGTACTCAGGAATGAGGAACCGCAGTCGGCGGCGGATGGAGCGCTGCTTGTTCCCATTGGGCTGCTGGACAATCCGGCAAAGCAACAGCAACAGCCGTGGCTGCTTGATCTGAACAAGGGCGGCGGCCACATCGCCGTCCTGGGTGCGCCGCAATCTGGTCGCAGCACTTTCTTACGCACCCTGGCCGCGTCAGTGTCGCTGAGCCACACGCCGCGTCAGCTCAGCATGTACGGCATGGATTTGAGTGGCGGTGGACTGCAACGGATCGAGGGCTTTCCGCACGTCGGCGGCGTCGCGACCCGGGCACATCGGGACCGTTTAATGCGCCTGCTAGAAGAGCTGTTGGCAATGCTGGCCACTCGAGAGAGGGTCTTTCGAGAGCACAGCATCGACTCCCTGGCGTCGCTGCGTGCCGCGCATGCTGCAGGACAGATTCCGGAACTGGTATCGGCGGATGTGATCTTGCTGGTCGACGGCTTCGCCCAGCTGCGGACAGATTTCGAAGAGCTCGAGGACAGCCTGGTTGCGCTGCTGCAGCGCGGAGGCAGCTTCGGTATCCATGTGGTTTTGGCGATGACACGGTGGAATGAGCTGCGGATGGCGCACCAGCCGCTCATCGGTACTCGGCTGGAGCTTCGCCTCAATGATCCGGCCGATTCATTGATCGGGCGTAAGCTCGCGCGCACGATTAGGGCCGATCAGCCAGGGCGGCTGTTGAAGGAGGACAGCCTGTTCGCCCAGGTGGCACTGCCGGTGCTGGACGACACAGAAGATTTCTTGGTCGGTGAGGCGGTCGAGGCGCTCGCCGCGCGTACGGCGGCCAGCTGGCAGGGGCCGGCGGCTGCCCCGATCCGGCTGCTGCCGACCGACTTTTCACCCGATGAGCTGCCGGACGCCTTGGACGAGCCGGAGCTGCTGCC
>JBKPEY010000211.1:0-5063 GCA_046744405.1 Actinomycetota bacterium | reverse complement strand
ACCTTGGAGCCTGTCGGATCCGGCCCTCATGCCGGGGCGGTCAAGGTCAAGCTGGTGTTCAATTCCGAGAACAGGCAGCGGCTGACGATCAAAACGATCAAGCCCACTGAGATCGGAGCGCAAGGCACGGTAACGGCCAATGCTGAAGTAACCGCCAAGGCCAACGGCATCGTGCCGGTGACCGCGCAGCTGATGACCGAATCCGGTCGGCCGGTCGGGCGCCCATTCGACATCGAGGTACAGGTCACTCAAAACGGCACTACAGGTTGGGCGATCGCGATAGCTGCCGGCATCGTCCTGGTCGCCAGCACTTTCTTTCGAATCCGTCAGGTTGCCAAGGAACGGTCGGAGACGACAAGCGGTGAACCGGGAACTGGGCCGCCGACTGGGACTGATACCCCTTCAGATCAGCTTCCGGCGCTGAGCTCGGCGCCAGCAGAGAAACTTGATGTCTGAGACCTCCACCCCCAAGATCGGCTCCTCGGGGATTGGCGGCGACCCGGGGCCGACGACGGAGGAACGCAGGCACACCAGACGACTGGTTTCGGCAAGCGTTTTGATGGCGGCTGGTACCGCTTTGTCCCGAGTCATGGGGTTCTTCCGCCTGATGCTGTTGGTGTATCTGTTCGGCAACGGCACCCGACAGGCCGAGATGTTCACCATTGCCACGAACGTGCCGAACAGCATGTACATCTTGCTGGCCGGCGGCGTGTTGAACACCGTTCTGGTGCCGCAGATCGTCCGCGCTATTCGTGGCGACGCCGACCGCGGTGAGGCGTACACGAACAGAATCATGACCGCCGGCTTGATCGCACTCGGATTGATCACGCTGCTGCTGACCCTCGCTGTGCCGTGGATCATTTGGCTTTACACCGCAGCTGGCTGGAAATCGCCTGAGCTCGAGGCCCAGTACCAGTCGATGATCATGCTGGGTTATTACTGCATGCCGCAGGTCTTCTTCTACGGCGTGCATGTGCTGGCCGGGCAGGTACTCAACGCGCGCGATCGTTTTGGCCCGATGATGTGGGCGCCGATTGCCAACAATGTGGTGTCGATCATCGTGCTGGTGATGTATGTGATCGTTTTCGAACGCTCCAGCACCGGAGCGCCCTTCACCAGCGGTCAGCAGCTGCTGCTCGGTCTCGGCTCAACACTCGGCATAGCTGCACAGGCGGCGGTACTGATCCCATTCTTGCGAGCCAGCGGCTACCGCTTTCGGCCACGCTTTGACTTCAAGCACACCGGGCTTGGCAAGACCTTCCGGCTCGCCAAGTGGACACTGGGCTTCGTCCTGGCAACGCAGGCCGCGCTCGTCGTAGTCAGCAAGCTGGCAAGTAGTGCGACCGTTGGCGGCAAAGGCGCTGGACTTACCGCATATTCCAACGCGTACGCGATGTGGATCCTGCCGCATTCCTTGATCACGGTCTCGCTGGCCACCGCTATGTTGCCGACTGCTTCACGGCTTGCCGCTGCTGGCGATCTGCCCGCAGTCGCGTCGGAAACCATGCGGGCCATTCGACTGGCCGTGACCGCGTTGCTCCCGGCCGCTGTCGCGTTCTTGGTGTTGGGACTACCACTTGCTCATTTGGTCTTCGGCTTCGGCCAGGGCGCCAAGGATGCCTCCTTCGTCGGCGGCGCGCTGATGGCTCTCGCCGTCGGGCTGGTGCCGTTCACGGTGCAATACGTCTGCTTACGCGCCTTTTACGCGTTGGAGGACACCCGAACGACATTCTTCTTGCAGTGCTTGATCGCCGGTACCAATGTCGTTCTCGGCATCGCGGCGGTGTTGCTGCTGGACAATCCAGCGCTGGTGGCGACAGGCCTGGCACTTTCGTATTCAGCGGCCTACCTGATCGGTCTGCCGATCTCGTTCTCGGTGTTGCGGAAGAAGCTTCCTGATCTTGATTCCGAACAGCTGGTGCGGCACTGCGTTCGACTGCTGATCGCGGTGATTCCGGCGGCGATCGCAGCCTGGCTAATCTCGTGGATAGTCGTCACGCAGTCCGACTCCACGGTGTTGCTTGCGGTAGGACTCGCGGTCGCGGGCCTGGTGGCGGTGGGTTTGTTTCTGCTGATGGCCCGGCTGATCCGAATCCATGAGGTCAGAGAGATCATGACAACCGTGCAGCGACGAAGCAGTGATTCGTCGGGTGAGGCTCGCGAAGTGCGAGAGGAGTCTGTTATCGAGGCTAGTCCTGATCGCTTTGGCGACTTCAAGTCGTCCGGCGATTCGCCAACAGTGATCCGCCCCCCGTCTCCTAGCATCGAAGGAGCAGCTGAGGAGAACGCAGGATCTATGGCTCAGGCAACAACGGCCCACGGTGTCGAGCCCAGCGATATCGAACACAGCGATATCGAAGACAACGATATCGAAAACAACGATATCGAAAACAACGATGTTGACCGCAGCGATATCGCTCGTGAGGTGACAGCACTGCCGGCGGGTACCGTGCTGGCCTCCCGTTACCGCCTGGAAGAACTGATCGCCGAATCCGAGCCGAGTGTGACCTGGCGAGCATTCGATCAGGTGCTGTCCCGGTCGGTTCTGGTGCATCTGCTGGCCCCCGGAGATCCGCGGGAATCCGAACTGTTGACCGCGGCTCGCAAGGCCTCAGTTGCCACCGACTCGCGCTTTCTCCGGGTGCTCGATGCCGTGCACAGCACTGATCCCGCCGTTGGTTCCTACATTGTCTGCGAGTATGCGACGGGACAGTCACTGGAGATGATCTTGAGCCAGGGTCCGCTGTCCGGCCTGGAGGCTGCCTGGGTTATCCGCGAGGTGGCAGACGCCCTTGCCGGCGTCCACAGTCTGGGGCTCTTCCACCGCCGGCTGAGCCCGGAGACAGTGATCATCACACCGTCGGGCAACATCAAGATCGTCGGACTGTTGATCGAGGCAGCGTTGCGGCCGCGATCTAATGAGACGGTGTCCAGTGACACAGTGTCTAGTGACGCAGTGTCCGGCGCGACAAATCCGGAGCGGGTCGATGTTACTGATCTTGGTCGACTGCTCTACGCCTCGCTGGTGTGCCGTTGGCCCGGCGGCGCGGCGTTTGGGCTGCCCAGCGCCCCGGTAGTGGGACACCGCTGGATGACGCCGCGGCAGGTACGAGCCGGCGTCTCGCCAGCTTTGGACAACGTGTGTGATCAAATTCTCGGCGATCCACCCCGACATCATGCTGCCGTGATCACTACGGCCGGTGGGCTTGTGACCGCGCTGACCAAGGTCCTGGGAAGTGCCGATGCCGCTGCTGATCTTGAGCGGCGGCTGCATCAGCCGATCCCGAACGTGCGAGGCAGCGCCGAACCGCGTGATGGTGCGGCGAGTGCCCAGCCAGTCTCCTCACTCCTTGACACGACAACGCGGCAACAGGCCATCACCACCAGGACAGTTCCGCCGGTCAACCTCCGATCAAGCCCCCTATCAAGCAATGCCTCGCCGAAGAATGTGCAAACCCGGGTACGACCCGCCGTACCCCCACGATCGAGTCCAGCGACTCCAGCTCGGCGGCCACCAGCCGGACCCACCGGTCAGAGCCCGCAAGATCAGGTACCAGGCGGGCCACAGCGGCGCAGGCGTTGGATCGGCCTACTACTGGTCCTCGCCGTGCTGCTAATCGCGGCAGGGATCATCTCCGCTCTGATTTTGGATCGGCGGATCTCCGCGGCACCTGAGCCGACATCCTCCGGCGATCAAACAAGCACCGCAGCTGACCGTACCTCGGCGCAGCCGAGCAAGCTGAGCATTGCGGGGGCGCGGGATTTCGATCCACAGGGCGAGGACAAGACCGAGAATCCTGCCGAAGTGAAATTCGCCTATGACGGTGATCCGAGCACGCGCTGGCGTACGGTGCAGTACTTCGGCAACCCGAAACTGGGCAACATCAAGCGCGGAGTCGGAATTGTTCTTGATCTTGATACACCGCAACCCGTGCGCTCGTTGCGGCTGACGCTGAGCGGCAGTGGTACCACGGTGCAGTTCCGAGTCCCGAAGTCGGATCCGTCTCAGACGACCAAGCCGCCGATGAGTTCGGACCGGCTGTGGCGTACGGTAGCCGCCGAATCGAACGCGGGCGGATCAGCGACGCTGACGGCGAAGCAGGATGTGACCACCCGATATGTCTTGGTGTACCTGACCTCTCTGCCGAAGGAGGGGACAGGCTACCGCGGCGGCATTTACGAGGTCGAGGTGCTGGCTTGATTGAGGGCGAGTGGAGCAATCAAACACCGACGATGATCGCCCTGTCGATGATCGACTTGACGATGCAGCCCAAGACGCTGCCCAAGATGCAGTACTGCTGCGCGCACACGTCGACGGGGACCCGGACGCCTTTGCCCGTCTTGTCGCGCGGCATCAAGATCGAATGTGGCCCATCGCCCTGGGCATCATGCGCAATCCTGAGGATGCCGCAGACGCTCTGCAGGATGCCTACATAGCGGCGTTCCGGCGAGCGGGCAGCTATCGAGGCGACGCTCGGGTGACGACCTGGCTGCATCGGGTGGTCGTCAATGCCTGCCTCGATCGGCTGCGCATGATGAGGTCGCGGGAGACCGAACCGCTCCCGGAAAATCTTGATCGATGGAGCAGGATGGGCACGACGTTGATCAAGGATCCGGTGGAGCTGAAGGAGCAGCGCAGTGTCGTTGCCGCTGCACTGGGTGCCTTAAACGCCGATCAGCGGGCGGCGTTGGTGCTGGTTGATATGGAGGGGTATTCGGTGGAGGAGGCGGCGGAGATCCTCGGCTGCGCACCCGGGACCATCAAAAGCCGCTGCGCTCGGGGTCGCGCACGGTTGCTGCCCTTACTGATCCATCTCAAGGCGGAGGCGGATTCCTAAGATGCCGCATCCACTCGAGCAGTCCTACAACTGGCGGACTCCGGCCTTGTTCGCCAGTGTCGCAGCCTCCATCTGCGTCGGGGTGCTGGTGCGAGGTCAGGTCAGCGGATGGCTGCCAGCGCTCGTCGTAGTAGTTGTCCTCTGGGCGCTTGTCGTTTCGGTGATTTACCTGCGGACCAGGGCATTTCTGCTGATCGACGGATCCCGGCTCATGGTCCGGCACGT
>JBKPEY010000455.1:0-3113 GCA_046744405.1 Actinomycetota bacterium | reverse complement strand
GTATCCATTGAGACCGGTGCGCCGATGTCTGCAACGCTTGATCAAGTAGCCGCCAGCTTGGCGGCTGACCAGGCCTTGACGGGGGTCATCGACAGCGAGCTTGCTACGGCCCGCGCGACCAGCAAGGTAATGGCTGCGTTACCCGTCTGTGGCGTCGGGATCGGTTATCTGCTGGGAGGTGATCCGGGGCGCTGGTTGCTGGCCGGACCTTCCGGTTGGGCATGTCTGCTGGTCGGAGTGCTGCTGGCCTGCGCTGGTGTGCTCTGGATTGAGGCGCTGGCTCGACAGGCTTCCGGCGAGGCATAGCCGCATGTCTTTCTTGCCGATGAACAGCCTGTCGGCCAGTCTCGGTACGGTCTCCGGAGCTGGTCTGCTCTGCGCCATGTTGGCAGGCCTCGGGATGTTCTTTGCGCTACGGCGTCCCGCCAGTCAGTTACGCCGGATCACCAGCGATACGCCGAGGCTCACCGTTGTGGCCATGCCGGTGTTGCGTCTGATCCGAGGGCGGCCTGATGCGGCCCCGCTGGTCCGGCGAATGCTTTTGAGCGGCGCCTGCGCAGCCTGCCTTGGCCTGGCAGCAACAGGTATGAGCTTGTCCGGCGGTATGACATGGTCCGCAGTTGCGGTCATCGCCGTGGCTGGGATGCTAATGCTTGGCTGGCTTGAACCGCGCTCGGCACGGCGCCGTCGACAACAGTTGATCATGGAGGCGCCACAGGCCCTGGAGCTGCTGGCCGCCTGTCTGGCTGCTGGCCTGCCGTCCCGTGCTGCGTGCGCTGCTGTGGTGGAAACCTTCGACGGCCCGGTAGCTGATGATCTTGGTCGAGTATTGGCGATGCTGAAGTTGGGCGTCGGCGAAGTCCTTGCTTGGAGGACACTCCGTTCTCATCCGCAACTAGGGCTGCCTGCTGAAGACCTCGCGCGTGCTGTGGAATCGGGCACTTCGATGGTGGAGGGTCTGCGACACCATGCCCGAGCAGCGCGCGAAGCACGGCGTGCAGCGCTGCAGGTGCGCGCTCGCGCTGTTGGCGTACGCAGCGTGCTACCGATGATGATCTGCTTCATTCCGTCCTTCATGCTGCTTGGCATCGTGCCGGCTGTGGTGTCTGCCGTCTTTAACGCCTTCGGGTGATCTTCATGCCGGCGGGGATATCCACAGCTCGCTAGGCGCTCCAAGTGCCGTCAACAGATTGTCACCGGACCGCACGATCGATCCGGCGGTCAGGAGACTCCAAGTGCATCCGAACCGATGCCGCACCCCGAGCGGTGCGTGACATACCGAAGGAGGATTCATGGTCGAAGGCATCGTTGTCGCGGAGGTGGACGGTCTCGGCCGTGCCGATGGCGGCCGTAAGGAATCGGTCGAGGCGGCTCAGGTAGACCTTAGGCCGCGTCGCCGTAACCAACGCGGCATGGTCAGTGCCGAGTGGGCAGTAGGCATCATTGCCGCTGTCGCTATCGCTGGCGTGCTGTTGGCGATCGTGACAAGCGGTGAGGTCGAGAAAACGCTGCTGAACTTCATCTTGATGGTGATTCGCTCGTTCTCCGACTACATCAAGTAGAGGCCCGGACCAGGCTGAGTGTGGGAGTTGTGAGGTGCAGGCGTTCAGAGCGCGGCCGAGCAGGAGATCAGGCCCGCGAAGATCATGCCCGAAAAGATCTTGCCCGAGAAGATCCTGTCCGAAAAGATCATGTACTGAACGGGGCATGGTGACGGCCGAACTGGCCGTCACCACCCTGGCGGCCTTCGCCGTACTGACGATGATGTGCTGGGGAATCTATCTGCTTGTCACTCAGCTGCGTTGTGTGGATGCCGCGGCCGCCGTTGCTAGGCAGGCGGCTCGCGCGAACGCTGCAGGCGTCGCCAGGGCCAAGGCGGAAGCTCCCACGGGCGCGACGATCATGATCGACAAGCGTCCGAGTCTCGTTACGGTGACGGTACGAGTGAAAGCCCGGCCGTGGGGTCGATGGCTGGTTGCGGTCCCGCTGGAGGCTCGCGCACAAGTTGTCCCAGAGCCTGCGGGTGGTGGATGAGGCCGTGACGATGCAGAGTGCCGTGCTGTCTGAGCGGTCTGAGCGGGGCAGCGCATCCGTACTGATGACCGGAATTGTGGGAGTCGTCCTAGCGCTCAGCAGCACCGCATTGCTGATCGCCGGCTACGCCGTCGGCTATCACCGGGCAAGAGCTGCCGCGGACCTCAGCGCATTGAGTGGGGCAGCGGCATTCCAGCAGGGTCGCGATGCGTGTGTTCAGGCTCGGCAAACCGCTCGACGGAACGGCGCGCGAGTGCAGCAGTGTGACCTGGTGGGTGATGCAATCGACTTTGTGGTCACCGTGCGGGTCGCGGTGCCGGCGCGTACTCACATCCCACAATTGCCTAAGTATGTGAGCGCTGAGGCCCATGCGGGTCCGGTGTGATGAGCGCCCGGGAGGAGGTGTGTTATTTCTGAGGTTCCTCGCGGGTTAGCTCATCGGCCTCATCGAGCATCGCCTGCCGTTCGGCCGGGGCTGTCGAGGATTCAGAATCCAGATCCGAAGCTGGATTCATGGAAGTTTCTGCTGGACTACTCGAGCCTCTCGCCGCGGCCTCATCGGAGGCGTCCAGCGCCGTGATCCTGTCCCGTCGGGCTCGCGACCGGCGAATGCCACTTCGCAGCAGCAGCAAAGCGAGGATGGTCACCGCCATCGCGACCGCGCCGGTGATAAAGATTCCCGCGGTATTCGCGGGAATGATCGCTCCGAAGATGGACAACTCATAGATCTGCGGGTTGCTGACCACAATGGCCACAACAAGTACGGCCACCAAGACGAGCAGGATCAAAGCGAGCGCGACCACGGCGTCATTATTCCCTGGAGTACGCTCTACGGGCAGCGACGCGAAGAGGCGTCTTCTCATTCGTCGCTTGCGGGTCCAGCAGGGCATTCCAGGGGTGATTGTCCTCGCCGCTGGGCTCATCGCGATGTCCGCGTGTACGCCTCGACAACCAAACCAGTGCCACTTGTGGTTAGACTTCGCGAGCGGCTAAGGGCAGTAGCCGCGAGTTCCGAAAGTCTCAGGAGGACGATGCATGTCCCTACTTCCAGTTCCCATGGAAGTGACTTCTATTAGCTT
>JBKPEY010000290.1:0-2255 GCA_046744405.1 Actinomycetota bacterium | reverse complement strand
ACCGCGGATCTCGGGCTGCCGGCAGCCGGCGTGGAGATCACCGACCGCGGCTTCATCCAAGTCGATGATCATCTGCATACCTCGGCCGATCATGTCTGGGCAGCCGGTGATGTTGCTGGCAGTCCGCAGTTCACCCACGCCTCGTGGAACGACTTCCGCATCCTCAAGGCAAACTTGAACCACGGCGATGCGGCCACCAGAGGTCGCATCGTGCCCTACACCGTCTTCATCACCCCCGAGCTGGCTCGGGTCGGAAGTACCGAGACACAAGCGCGGGCACAGGGACACAATGTGGCCGTTTCCAAGATCGCCGTTTCAGCCATTCCGAGGGCGAAGACACTTCACGACACAACGGGCACCTGGAAGGCGGTCGTGGACGCCGATACCAACCTCATCCTCGGCGCTGCCCTGCTCGGCCACAACGCCGGAGAGGTGATCTCCACGCTGCAGATGGCTATGCTCGGCGGACTTCGGTATCAGCAGGTCCGCGACGCCGTACTCACCCATCCCACTATGGGAGAAGGGCTCAATCTGCTCTTTGATGCACTTGATGATCAACGGCACCGAGCGTGAGGCGCCGCTTGTTGCCGCTCCCAATGGTGCGGCACTAGATTGAAATGGCCATAGGAGGTCGTCGCTGGCCTGACCCAGGCGACCTTCAGCCGTCCCACCCGCCGGCTGAGGGCTCGCGGCCATCAGACTCGGCGGCCGTCTGGCTCGGCTGACCCGGCCGGAGCCGATAGAGGACCTCGCCGGCATGCGGTTCAACGAAGGTGTCCGGATCGGCCTCGTACGCCGCAACATCAACGGTCGCAGGGTCGAGATAGTTGAGATTTACAGACCGTACAACATCCTCAGGAATGCCAGTGGCCAGCGACACCGTGACCCGGTTCCGTTCGCCGTGCTCCTCATCCCAGGTGCCCTGACCACGTAGATGAGTCGAGTGCGCCAGGTCCCCCCATGGCTGATCTTTGAACCTGTCCCATTGGCCGAGGAAGTAGTCGCGGTTGTGGTAGCCGATCTCGGCAATGTGTGGGTGCATCACCGAGATCTGAGTGATGTGCGGTGCGTAGATGATCACCTCACCACCGTCGGCAACGATCGGTTCGAGCTTGTAGAAGCCCTTGGCCGCGGTCCAGATGTCTTCGTACTTGGTCGGCATGATCGACAGCACCCGCCGTACGGGATGGTCTAGATAGGTCACGTGTGTTTCTGCGGAAATCTCCGCGCAGGCGGCCCAGGCGTCCTCCGGCGTGCCGAATGCCGCAGCGTGCAGTGTGTCGGTGCCGGAGGCCACCACAAGACACAGCGCTAGCCGCTCGGCGGGGATCATGCTTGCCGCCTCGTTCACCAGGGCCCGGACCGGAGTGACACCGGGCGTGCCGATCATCTCTGCGCTGGTGATCAAGGCGCCCACCCAGTGCGAGAGATTGATCAGTTCCGGACCTGACACGCCCGGAAAGAAATACTTGTTGCCACCGGAAAAACCGACAACTTCATGCGGGAACACCGGCCCGACCACGATCGCCACGTCGGCGTCGGCGACCTGGCGGTTGATGCGCACCTCGACCGAGGTGTCCGTCATCAAACCTCCGGTGAGCTCAGCGAGTCGATCGGCGCCGATGGTCCCTAAAGAGGTGAAGGTCTCGGGCAGCCACGACTCATGGTTCAGAATTGTCCAGCCCGGATAAGTCTCCTCTGACGCTCCCGGCGGATAGCCGAGATGGCGGGCGAGATGATCTTCCTCCATCCCCTGGTGGGTGCCCAAGGCGATAACCATCGTTACTGCCGACGGCCGATCGCCCAGCGCCTCGTACGCCGCGCGCATCAACAACGGCAGTGGACAAGTCCGGGTACCGTCCGGTACCACCAGACAAACCCGCTTGCCATCCAGATCCGCAGCGGCGAACTGATCACGGACGAAGGTACTGACCTGCTCGGGCGACAAACGCTCGCCGACGCCACCCACAAGAGCGGCTCGGGACGGATCACCTGGATCGGTTCCATAACTTCTCGATCGGCTGGCCGGCTCAACAGTGATGCCCATACACGTCAGCTTGCCCCTCGCAGCCAGGCCACCACAAGGAACCAGGGATCCGGTAATGCCAGCGGCATACTGCCGCCGGTCTTGCCGTTACGCTCCTCGGTGATGGATGTCCCGCCGGGCTTCAATCCCACACTTATCCTCGTCCTCAATCTGGCGGGGACGTTCGTCTTCGGTATCAGTGGCGGCTTGGCGGCGGTACGAGCTCGGC
>JBKPEY010000271.1:0-10775 GCA_046744405.1 Actinomycetota bacterium | reverse complement strand
TTCCTCTTCTGACGGGCCGCCGCTGTCCGCCGTGGCGGCCGGTCGCTCTTCTCGTGTGCCGGCGGTTTGGTCAGCCTCATCCTTCAGCGCTTCTCGTGCTGCCTCTCGGCCGCGGTCAATGGCGTCTTGGGAGTCTTGGAGCGCTCCGGTGTCGAGCTCGCTGACTTCGGTGTCCGCCGGATCTGGTTCGCCATCTGGTTCGGCATCTGGTCCAGAGTTCATGGCCACGTGTATACACCCGCTAAGCGGCAGAGCGTTGGTGCGGGCATGTCGGTTGCGATCACTTTCCTCAGGATTGGCAGTATGAGCCCGATAAGGAGGCTCGATGACTATCCAGCTAAACCACACGATCGTCCGAGTACGCGACAAGCAAGAATCGGCGGCATTTTTTGCTGAGATCCTTGGGCTGCCCGAGCCGACGGCGTACGGGCCGTTCTTGGTCGTCGAACTAAGCAACGAGGTGTCCCTGGACTTCGCCGATGACCACGGACCCGCCCATCCGCAGCACTACGCGTTCCTGGTGGACGAGTCGGATTTCGACGACATTTTCGAGCGGATCAAACAACGCGATCTGCCCTACTGGGCCGACCCGTTCAAGCGTCGTCCCGGTGAGTTCAACACCAATGACGGCGGCCGGGGTGTGTACTGGGAAGACCCGAGTGGACATTTTCTCGAGATCATTACGCGTCCGTACGGCGGCTAGATCGGGCGCCAGCTGATAGCTGAGTTTCCAAAGAGGAGATCGACGTGTCCCAACCCCAAGTCCTTGCTACTGACCTGGTGATCGGTGAGTCTGCCCGCTGGTACGACGGCCGCCTGTGGTTGTCGAATTGGGGCGCAGCGGAGCTTCTCACGTTTGATCTAGAGGGCCGTCGCGGGCTCGTGGCGGAGGTGCCGACGACGATCCCGTTTTCCATCGATTGGCTGCCCAGCGGTCAGCTGCTTATAACCGCTGGTCCCGAACAGCGGTTGCTGCGCCAAGAGCCGGATGGCTCGCTTGTTGATCATGCTGACCTGACCGGCCTGCCTGGCGGACTGAACGAGATCGTTGTCGACGGCCGCGGCACCATCTACGTCAACGGCGGCGCCGACTTCTATCCCGATGAGGGCGTCGCCCCGGGTTTCATTGCGGCGATCACTCCGGACGGCACGGTCCACCAGGTTGCCGACAACATCGCCTTTCCCAACGGGATGTGCGTAACCGAGGACAACTCAACCTTGATCATCGCGGAGTCCTTCGCAGCCAAGCTGACAGCTTTCGACATCACCGAGAATGGTGGCCTCGATAACCGCCGGACCTTCGCCGAGGTGCTCGCCGATGGGATCTGCATGGATGCCGACGGTGCGGTCTGGACGCCCAGCTGGCTCGACAATGAGCCGTGCTGCATACGAGTCGCAATGGGTGGAGAGGTGCTCGACCGGATCCCGCTTGATCAATCCGGATTTGCCTGCGCGCTCGGTGGGCCGGACGGCCGGACCATTTTCATGCTGACCGCGGACTGGCACATGGGTGAGGATTTCATGGACAACCTGCACCGGCTCACGACCGGCTCGCGCACCGGTCACGTGCTGACCACGACGGTCTCAGTGCCCAGCGCAGGTTGGCCCAACCACCGCTAAGGACTGCGACGTGTTGCCAGAGGTCAGTCGGGCACCAGTTCGATCCAGTTGCGCACATCGTCGGCCGTCTCGGTCTCGGCGAGGTCGGGGTGATCGGTGGCGACGTGGGCCAGGATGAGACTGATGATCTCATCCTCCCTCTGACTGCGGGCGACGTAGCCGCACTCGCATCGGACCTGCCTCAACATCAAGACTCCTCACAGTTATGCCTCCATATCTAACTCGAGGACGCCGAGTGGGCAATGCTGAGGTGATGGACGAATCGACCCGCGTGCAGCTGTGCGGGGCATTCGCAGTGGAGCTGCAGGGCCGGCGAATCGATAACCTGCTGCCCGGGCGTCAGGGTCGTCTGGTGTTCGCGTACCTCGCACTTTCTCGCTTGCAGCCCGTCTCGCGGGACAGCTTGATTGAGGCGCTCTGGGCCGATGGCAGTCCGGCCGACGCTGGCGGCGCGCTCAGTGCGCTGATATCCAAGACGAGGGCTGTGGTTGGTGCGGACGTGCTCCGTGGACGTAGCGATTTGATCTTGGCCTTGCCGGAGCCGGCTCACATCGACGTAGAAGTCGCCGTGTCAAAGTTGCACTCAGCCGAGTCGGCCGTTGCCGTGGGCGCTTGGCGACGCGCGTGGTCGCCGGCTCAGAGTGCCTTGATGGTCGCCCGGCGGATGTTCCTGCCCGAGGCGGAGGCGCCGTGGGTGGAGAGGTGGCGTCGCCAGCTCGGCGACGTTCGAATACGCGCACTGGAGTCATACGCGAAAACCTGTCTGGAACTTGGGGGCGCCGAGCTGCCGGGCGCGGAACGTGCAGCCCGCGAACTTGTCGACGTGGCCCCGCTCCGAGAGTCTGGGCATCTGCTTTTGATGGGGGCGCTGGCAGCCAGCGGCAATGTGGCCGAGGCGCTCGCGGCGTACGAACGGCTCCGAATCTTGCTGCGCGAGGAACTGGGAGTCAACCCCAGCGAGGCCGTGCAGGACGCGTACCTCCGACTCCTCGGTTAGCACCCCAAGGTTTCGCCAATGCTTTGCCAGCGCCGCTACAACGATGCCGGCGAATGCTTCCACTATGACAACTACAAGCAGAGCAAGCAGTGCTCAGTTAGCTATTGATGATCTTGCTGGAATTCGAGGCAAGATCATCACCCGATCCGATCCGGAGTACGACGCGGCGCGAGCCGTCTACAACGGCGCAGTGGATCGATACCCGCTCGCGATCGTGCGGTGCGCCGACGTAGCCGACGTGATTGCCTGCGTGGCCTATGCCCGCGACAACGTGTTGCCCGCTCGCCATCCGCGGCGGTGGCCACCACGGTGGTGGTTTCGCTGTCTGGGACGACGCCCTCGTTCTCGACCTCAGCGGCCTGCGTAGCACCTCGGTCGACCCGGTGGCCGGTACGGTCCGTGTCGATGGCGGTTGTGTCTGGGGTGATGTTGATCATGCCACCGGAGCGTTCGGGATGGCGCTGCCGTCGGGCTTCCTCTCCACGACGGGGGTTGGCGGCTTGACCCTCGGCGGCGGAGTGGGCTATCTGACCCGCCGCTTCGGCCTTACGGTCGACAATCTTGTGTCGGCCGACGTTGTGCTGGCCGACGGTCGCTTTGTCACCGCGAGCGCCGACTCGCACCCTGACTTGTTCTGGGCGCTGCGAGGAGGCAGTGGCAACTTTGGGGTCGTCACCTCGTTCACGTTCCGCTGCCATCCGATCGGCGAGCAGGGCGTGATCATCGGCGGACCGGTGCTGTACGACATCGCCGATACCGAGGACGTCTTCAGGTGGTATCGGGATTTGCTCCCGGTGCTGCCTGACGAGGTCAGCGCGTGGATTGGTGTAGCCCAGGTTCCCGCCGCACCGCCATTCCCTGAATACCTCTGGTCGCGGAAGGTCTGCATCACCACGTGGTGCTACAGCGGCCCCCACGCCCAAGCCGACGAGGCGCTCGCTGAAATACGCAACTTCGGCGATCCGCTGCTGGTGGGGCTAGCGCCGATGCCCTACTCAGTGCTGCAGAGCGCCTTCGACGCACTCGTACCCACGGGATTGCAGTGGTATTGGAAGGTCGACATCTTCGACGAGATCACCGACGAGGCGACCGCGACCCATCGCCGATATGGCGACCCGACGCCGCTTTCGACCATGCACATGTACCCCATCAGTGGTGCGGCGGCTCGGGTGCCAGAGGATGCGACCGCCTTTGCGTACCGCAATGGCGGCTGGGTCGGTGTCTTCACCGGCATCGACCCGGACCCCGCGAATCTTCCGGCGGCGAGGAGCTGGGCAGAGCAGTACTGGCAGGAGCTGCACCCCACCTCAGCCGGTGGCGGATACGTGAACATGATGATGGAGAACGATGGACAGAACCGAGTCAGGGCCGCCTACCGCGGCAATTACGACCGCCTGGTCGAGATCAAGCGCCGCTACGACCCGACCAATCTGTTCCACATCAACCACAACATCCCGCCATCCCGAGGTGCTACGCGGAAATGAAGGCACGCGCAAGCGATGAATGGCGTGGCGGTCCTCGCTGGATCGATATCAGCCAAGGACCGTGCGCCGACCTCGACTCCGCATGAGCTACGTGCATCTAAGCGCTGCGAAGTGGGCTTGATCAACGCGAACCGGAGGAGGGGATCCGCAACGAGCCGTCGTTCAGTTTTGCAATGATCAGCTCGGCTAGCTGAGCCGGAGCTGCGCCAGGTTCGATGATCAGATGTCGGTCGTCGATTCTGGCATCGACGAACTGCCGGTACAGATCGTCGGTGACTGCCAGATCCGAGAAGCCATGATCAGCTCGACTCCGAACGCGCTCGATGCAGATTCTGAGCGGAGGCAGCAAGACCACATAGTGCACATCGGCCGGTTGTGCCGCGTGAACGAATGTCGGCAAGAACCATGGCCCGACGATGCCCTCAAAAACGACGAAGGAAATCTCGCTCAGCCGACTGGCCGCGGCTGCTGCGGCCTCGATGATCGCTTCGTTTTGACGGCGTGCTTGGGGCAGCCACGGCAGAACGTATCCCTTCTTGATCATGGCGAAGAAGGTGTCACCAGGCACAAGCGCGCTCGGACTGCGCACGGTCGCCAGCTGGCCAGCCACCGAGGACTTTCCGGCCCCAGGCGGTCCCGTTACGACGACCAATTCGCCCATTGCAGCATTGTCTTGGATCCTTGTTGTGGGGGTGCATCGAATGACTGATCTAGCCGACCTTCTCGAGCGGTATGTGGCAGACGGATCCGTACCAGGCGTGGTTGCCCTGGTAGCTCGCGGTGAGGAGGTTGAGGAGGCGGTCGTGGGCTCGGCGACTCTCGGCGAGACGCCAATGACCCGGAAGGCGATCTTTCGCCTCGCTTCGATCACCAAACCGATCACTGCCGCAGCGGTGATGATCTTGGTCGAGGAGGACCGGATCTCGTTGCATGACCCGGTGGAGACGTGGTTACCCGAACTATCCAAGCCAAGCGTCGTGCGAACTCCCGCCAGCCCAGTCAATGATCTTGTCCCAGCAACCCGGCCGATCACCGTATTCGATCTGCTTACCTCCCGTGCCGGATACGGCTTCCCGTCCGATTTCACGCTGCCGGCAGTCCAGCGGTTGTTCGAGGTGCAGAAGGACGGGCGTGAGCCACAGAGCTTCTTGCCGCAAGACGCCTGGATGGCGGCGCTTTCTGATATTCCGATGCTCTACCAGCCCGGTGAGGCGTGGTTGTACGACACCTGCTCGGTGCTACAGGGCGTACTTGTCAGCCGGGTCTCAGGCCAGTCACTGCCGGCATTTCTCGCCGATCGGATATTCCAGCCGCTGGGGATGGATAACACCGGATTTGTTGTGCCGGCCCGAAAGCTGGAGCGACTGACGAGCTACTACCGGGCCAGTCTCGGTGGCAGCCTGGAACTTGCCGACGGACCCAACGGGCAGTGGAGCAGGCCGCCACCGATCTTCTTGGGAAACGGTGGCCTGGCAGGGACCGCCGACGACTGGCTAGCCTTCGCGCGCATGCTGCTGGCCGGCGGCACCACCGCCAACGGTCGCCGGCTGCTATCCGCCGACTCCGTGCAGCTCATGATCAACGACCACACCACCCCCGCCCAGCGCACAATCGGTCAGCTCTTCCTTGAGGGGCAGGGCTGGGGCTTTGGCGGCTCAGTCGACATCGCCTCCATCGATCCTTGGAATGTGGAGGGACGTTATGGCTGGGTCGGCGGCACCGGGACATCGGCACACATCACGCCGTCCACCGAAACGATTGCGATCTTGTTCACCCAAGTAGCCGCAGACGGTCCTACGCCGCCGGAGTGGATGCGCACGTTCTGGCAGTACGCGGCCGGCCGCCAGACGATCTAGGCCACCCTTGCATGGCGCCCCCGCAGGATCGGCTGAATGAGATTGGCAGTTATCGGCACCGCGGCCCAGACGGCGAACGCGGCCTGGCCGATGAGGACGTAAAGCGGGATCGAAATGCCAAAACCGATCGCCATGGCAATGGTCTGCCACAGACCACCCTGCAGGCGTTGCAAGTCCGAGCCGGCCGGAATGTGCTGTCCCCGGAGAATCAGCACAATGATCACCGCGAAGATCGCAAATTGAATCGCCTGGGTCGCGGCGTAAAAGCCGAAGCGCAGCAGGTTCTGCTGACCAACGCTCAGCATTCTGGTTGTGAACGGGGTGATCACGATCAGAAGCAGCCAATACATGTTGAGCCTGATGATCGCTGTGGCCGGTACACGGACGTATCGAAACACCCGATGATGTAGCCGCCAATGGGCCCCGATCACCAGAAAGCTGATGAGAAAGGCGAGATAGTCGTCAAGGTGGCGGCCGGCGTCGGCAAGCATGTCCGAGATAGATACCGAAGCCACATTCTCGATCCCGCCCGGGACAGGAAGATCCAAAGCCAACAGCGTCAATGCGATCGCCACTACCGCATCGGAGAAGAACATCAACCGCTCAGCAGCGGCGAATTCCATTTCCCGGTGAACCAGCGCTACATCGTCGTGGGACTCAGCGGCGGCTAGGCCCTCCATAACCACTTCGCTGCTGGGTCGCTCGTCGGCTCCTTGTTGATCTTGCTGCCCGGCTGTTTTCTTCGCGTCCACCATCTGGTCAGCGTAAGTGCGGTATCAGCGCTCACTCTCGGCGACCGGTGATTCGCAGTGCTTGATCTCGTACGGCAATGCCCACTCTTGATTTTGGAATCAGCAGATGGGAAGCCAGCCACACGAGGCGCTGTCGGGGACGTATGACTGTGCGATGTGCTGACTCATAGCGGGCGAGGGCAGTGGGGATGTCGCGAGCAGAGCTGGTCAGTGTCGAGGTCAGTGTCGCGGCGCCCTGGATGGCAGAACTGGAGCCGTCGCCGAACAGCGAGACACACGACGCGGCGTCACCCACCAAGGTGACGCGGCCGCGCGACCAGCAGTCCATCCGAATTCTTGTGACGCTGTCGAAGTAGACGTCATCAGCTGCACAATAAGCAGCCAGCAGTTCGGGCGTACGCCAGCCGACGTTGCGATAGGTCTGCTGCAACAGCTGACGAGCTGCTTCGGCGTTGCGATGATCAATCCGTACCGTGCTGCGGAACAGAAAGGCTACCCCTGAGGTTCCGGTTCCTGGATGTAAGGCGACCGCCGTCCCCGGCTCATTGTGCATGATCACCGCGTCGTCGCGTTCGAGTGGCAGCCCGAGCTTGGCCGTGGCAACATACATCCCCAGATGCTGCGCAAAGTCTGCTTCCGGGCCAAAGGCCAGCCGGCGGACACCCGAGTGGATGCCGTCAGCGCCCACGACAAGATCAAACCGACGAGGGGCTGCCTGGTCGAAGGTGACATTGACGCCGTCGCTATCAGGATCGAGCGCAGTGATCATCTCATCGAAGAGGAACTCCGCATCATTCCGCCCAGCCTCGAGCAAGATCGACGTCAGGTCTGTGCGTGGCACTTCCAGCTCGCGACCTTCTGACTGACGAGTGCGCACACTCGCCACCCGCCTCCCCGCGGCATCGACGAAGATCAAAGTTCGCACCTTGGTCGCAGCTTCCTGCAAGCGCGACAGAACACCCAGACGCTCGGCAACCTGATACGCGGCTCCGCGGACATCAACCGGGTTGCCGCTGGATCGGACACCTTGATCGCGTTCCACTGCCGTCACGCGATGTCCGGAGCGACCAAGCAGTGTCGCGAGCGTGGCACCGGCAATGCCCGCACCTGATATCAGGACGGTCAGGTTGTCGCGCTGCATAACTGCATCTTCTGTCAAGATCCCTGGGTGACCTACTTCGCGAGATACCAAGAGCCCGACTCTGGCTTCGCAACGGTAGCGGGCCGAGACGACGGTCTCAGCCGGATCGTGCTCGCCGCCGGGCAGCTAGGCGCTGGGGAAGGTGGACCCATGCACCTTCACCACGGCGAGGAGATTCTGCGGATCCTGTCCGGAGAGGTCGACGTCACGGTCGGCAGTGAGCGGCGGCGATGCACGGCCGGGGACGTGGTGATCATTCCGACCGACACTCCGCACGGCTTCACAACACTCACCGAGACAACGATGGAAGTCGTCGCTGAGCTTGATGCTGGACAGATCTTTCCGGTCGACGGTGAGGATGGGGCGACGCGCCTGGTGGAGGTGTATCGGTCCGATCTGCCGTGGAGCCGGCAGCCTCCGTCGGGGTATGGCTGGACGTCGGATTCAGACATGGCTGACATCCTCGGCCGTGCTCGCGACTGACACCTCACAGCGCACGCGTTCCCGCGGGAATGTTGTGACTTAGGTTCAGCAGCCTTCGCGCGAGTTTGGCGGTTCGTCGCGGGAGATCTGCTCAGCGCGCTCCAGCTCGTCTATCTCGGCTTGCAAGCGCTCTAGTTCCAACCGTTCTCCCTCGAGTCGTTCGGCCTCACGGCGCTCGATTTCCCGTCGCTCGACCTCCTGCCGATGGGCTTCCAGCCGCTCTTCGCGGCGCCGCTTCCGCTCCAGCCGTTCAGCTTCCTCAGCACGCGCTTGCCGCTCGGCCTCCAGGCGGCCGGCTTCTGCGGCCTGGGCTTGCTCGGCGGTACGTTGCTCGGCCGCCGCGCGCTGGGCTTCGACCCGTTCGGCCTCCTGACGCGCGACCTCAATGCGAGCTTGCTCCATTCTCTGCAGCTCTTTCCGCTGGGCCTCTGGTCGCTCTGCCTGTAGCCATGCTGCGGTCCGCTGCTGCCATGCCTGCTGCAGCGCAGCACTATCAACGATCTTCGTATCGAGGGAGGCGGCAGTTGTTGCGGCGTACGAGGCAGTCGAAGGGAGTGGGTTCCACGTGATCACCTCGGTACCCGGGTTTGGCACGGCTCGGGCCAGCTCCTGAATCTCTGTTGACTCCTGCGGCATGATCGCGGCAGCCTCTGCCCTTGCTGCTTCCGCTTCCTCCAGACGATCAAGCTTCGACAGATCTTGAGCAAGATCAGCGAGCCCAGCAGCGAGTTGGGCAGGTACCGGATCAGCTAAGCGCCCATTCAGCCCGCGCAGTAGCTCAATCAGCCTCCGCCGAGTTGTTAAACCAAGATCGACTTCATCCATTGCGACCAGCTGGTCCGCCATCTCCCGATACAGGGTGAAGAGCGGCTCGGTAAGCCGTTCCAGGAGAGCCGGACTGAGCCTGCGAGGCTCATCGAGGCGCCCTCCAACCGCGGCGTCATAGTGATCTTTCGCCGCATGCAGATAGCTGAGTGCTTCTGCTGCTCGCCCCGCAGCCCACCGAGAATCCGAGACGACGCGGTTGACATCCATCGCGAGATAGTTGGCGTCGGGATCGTTGCCAAGATCGGATTCGGCCAAGCGGATGAACGCAGCGTCGGCGTAGGCATTCGCCGTGCCGATGTCGCCGGAAGCCAAGGCCGCCCGGGAGCTACACCACAATGCCCAGATCGCCGTCTCGGGCTGCAGTGGCACATCGAGGCGATGTTCTCGCAGTTCTTCTCGAATGTCTTGCAGCAGCTCGATGGTGCGGCCAGCCGCGTCAGGCATGCCCATGCCCGCCTGAATCGTGGCCAGGTGTACCACTGCCGTGACATAGCGGGCCGCGTCGGTAATCGAGGTGTACGGCCCGATCGGTCCGGTCGTAGCCAGCAGTTCGCCGGCACGGCGTACGGACTCTTGAGCGTCGGCCGCAGCAGCTGCGTAGCCGTGGCCCAACAACCTGTGCGCCGTCAACTCAACGAGCGCGTCAGCCAGCTCTGGTGCCTTCGAGGGGTCGGACCCAACCCAGCCGCGAAGCCGCTGTACCTGCGAGGCCAATGCCTTGGCCTGCTGCGCATAAGTGTCCTGGGACTGCGGTCGTGTCTTTCCCTCGGCCATCATGCCTTTTTACCCGGGCCTCGAAACGCCCGGATCTTGGGTGAACTCGTAGATGTTGCCATCGGGCGCCCGGAAGTGGACCCATCCGTTACCGCTCTCATCCTCCGCCGTGTGGAGGATCTCGATGCCGCGAGCCCGGAGCTCGCTGGCGGCCGCATTGACGTCGTCCACCAGAAATCCGACGACCGGTCCGGTTGTAAAGTGACGGTTCATCTCTGTGTCGGGCCCAAAGACCTCCACTTTGCTGCCGTCCGGCAACTTGAGCACCCGAAACCCTGGCAACTCAAAGTCCGGCGTGAGTCCGAGGACGTCTCGAAAGAAGTCGACCGTGGAATCAAAGTTGTTAGTGCGGGTACCGACCCAGGCGAGCTTGATGATCTGCACAGCTACAGACGTACGGGCCGTCGTTGTTTGTGTCAACCTCTGAGTGCTCACACTGGCACAAGATCACGGCGAAACGCATGCCTACCTGCGAGTCAGCAGAGATGTCGAACGCTGCTTCGGGGCGACGACCGCCTCCAACAGCTGATCTTGGGTGGAAAAGTGATTGATCACCGTTGTAGATGAGACATCCACCCGCCGAGCGACCTCATTCATGGTCGTCGCCTGAGCTTCGCGCGTGCTGAACAGCTCGGTTGCGCAGACGACAATCTAGCGCGGCTCGACTACGAACCACACGCCAACTGCCGGCAGATCTCCGTGGTTGTGATAGGCGTGTGGTCGGGTGGACTCGAAGCAGACGGAATCTCCGGCGGTCAGTGAGTACTTATCGAATCCCAGCGTCAACTCCAACTCGCCGCTAATGAGATAGGCGTATTCAGTCCCACTGTGCCGCATCAA
>JBKPEY010000526.1:0-2439 GCA_046744405.1 Actinomycetota bacterium | reverse complement strand
CAGGGTGACCTGCGATGATCGTTCGGATCCTCAACGAGGGTCAGTGGCGGCTGTCCGACGAGGCTATGCGCGGACTCAATTCGTTCGATGACGCGGTCGAGCAAGCCGTTGCATCCGGTGATCAAGATGAGCTGACCAAGGCGCTGCATGCGCTGCTCGAGCGCATCCGGACAACGGGTACCCGAGTGCCGGACCAGGAACTCGAGGACTCCGACTTGATCTTGCCGGCCGCCGACTCCACGCTCGAAGAGGTGCAGCAGCTACTGAGTGAGTCCGAGGAAGGGCTTATTCCCGGAGTGAGCACACCCTAGGCTGGCCAGCCGCCAGGCTGCTGAAGTCGAAGACCCCGCACTGGTCGGAAACTCGACCTTCAGAAGCGGTGGCTGAGGTCGAATTTCCCGCACAGGTCTGAATTCGCGCCAAGGAGATGGCCCTCGTCCGCGCAAGCTGGCGGAGGCGTCTGCCCTGCAAGCAGCTCACAGATCAATCGCGAGCGGTTTCCCCTGGCAGGTCGAGCATTCGCTGCAGCGCGAGCTTGGCATAGTGCTCGGTGTCTGGATCGACCGAGATCTGATTGACGACATGGCCCTGGGCCAAGTTCTCCAACGCCCAGACCAGGTGTGGCAGGTCGATCCGGTTCATCGTTGCGCAGTAGCAGACATGCTGCTCGAGGAAGACGATCTCCTTGTCGGGATGATCATGCGCGAGGCGCTTGACAAGGTTGAGCTCGGTG
The DNA here is from genome assembly GCA_046744405.1 of Actinomycetota bacterium. Lineage (GTDB taxonomy): Bacteria > Actinomycetota > Actinomycetes > Propionibacteriales > Propionibacteriaceae > Microlunatus. Next base: position 1,706 of record JBKPEY010000526.1, on the reverse strand, counting down.
CCGACAGCCCACTTCGACCCCGGCTCGGCCTGCTGGATGGTCTTGATAATGAACTCGGTGGAGCCGATCAAATCCGACTTCAGGACGACCTCGTGCTGGCACTCGGGATGCACCAACACATTGATCCCCGGAATACGTGCCCGCACGTCATCCACGGCTTGATGGGTGAACCGCCCGTGTACCGAGCAGTGACCCTTCCACAAGATCATCGTGGCGGCTTGCAGCTCCTTCACGGTCAGGCCGCCGTTGTATTGGTGAGGGTCGTAGACCACGCAGTCGTCCAGACTCATGCCCATCTGGAGCACCGCGGTGTTGCGGCCGAGATGCTGATCCGGCAGGAAGAGCACCTTCTTGCCATGTTTGAGAGCCCACTGGAGCACTGACTTCGCGTTTGACGAGGTGCATACCACGCCATCGTGCTTGCCGCAGAAGGCTTTGATGTCGGCGGAGGAGTTCATGTAGGTCACCGGTACGGTGACGTCTGCGACTCCCGCATCCGCGAGTACGTCCCAGGCGTCCTCGACCTGGGCCAACCGCGCCATATCGGCCATCGAGCAGCCGGCCGCCAGGTCAGGCAAGATCACCTTCTGCTCCGGTGACGTCAAAATGTCGGCCGACTCAGCCATGAAGTGCACGCCGCAGAACACGATGAACTCCGCATCCGGGCGAGCCGCGGCATCTCGGGCGAGCTTGAATGAATCGCCAGTCACATCGGCGAACTGGATGACCTCATCGCGCTGGTAGTGATGGCCCAAAATGAAGAGTCGATCGCCGAGAGCGGCTTTGGCTCGTCTGGCCCGCTCCACAATCGCTGGATCGGACGCCGGCGGCAGGTCGCCGGGACACTCAACGCCCCGCTCAGACCGTGGATCGGAGTCGCGTCCCAAAACGAAGAGCGACAGCGGCGTCCCGGATTTGAGCGCAGCGGATGAAGGGGTGCTGACCACCCACCAAATGTACTCAGTACGTCGACCAACCGGCCCGTCCAGACCGCACCGCGTTAGACACGCTCAAAGCGCGCGGCGAGGTGCCTCGATGCTCAGCTCTACGATGGCAGCCGCCGACGACAAGGAGACCTAGACCGTGCGAATCGTGGTCGCAACCGATTCGATCAGCGCGCTGTCTTCACGACAGGCCGGTGAGGTCATTGCCTCCGGCTGGCTACCGGGTGCCGATGTGTCGGTATTGCCGATCGGAGATGCTGGCGCTGGCTTTGTCTCGGCGTACGCCGATCTGGCCGGTATGGCAACAGCATCCCGAGTAAGCAGCGGAGTCGTCGTCACAACAGGCACGGCCTCAGGTACTGGAGTTGTTCAGGTCCTTGGGTCTGGCCGAGGAGTCGGCATTCCGTACCAGGAGTCGTCTCGGCCGATCGGCGAGGCCGTCGCAGCAATGGTTGAGAACCTAGCACCACAACGGATCCTCCTAGACCTGGCGGGACTCTGGGTCCACGACGCGGGCGCGGGTCTGCTCGCCGCGCTCGGCGCGGTCGGAGATCGTCCGCTAGACCAAGGTGTGGAGGCGCTCGATGGCCTTACCCAACTTGATCTTGCCCCGGCTCGCGCGCTGCTCGGGGTCACCGAGCTCGTCGGAGTTGTGCCCGTCGCCCAGCTTGATCGACCGCTGCTTGGCCTGCGCGGCATCACAGCGCGTGCCGGCCAGGAAGCGAATGTGGAGCCGCCGTTGATGCTTCAGACCGACGCCGC
>JBKPEY010000338.1:0-2856 GCA_046744405.1 Actinomycetota bacterium | reverse complement strand
ACCAGCGCCGACAGCCAGGTCCTTGGCCTGTCGGTGCGTGTTGTGCACAACGGTGTCTGGGGGTTCGCAGCGGATATCGCGCTGTCGACCGAGTCGGCGGCCCGGCTGGCCGAACGTGCCGTTGCCACAGCGAAGGTTTCGCGGCCACTCACCTCAGCGTCAGTCGAGCTTGCCGACGAGAAGGTCTACAGCGACGTCACATGGGTGTCGGCGTACGAAGTGAATCCTTTTGAGGTGGACGAAGCAACTAAGACTGGTCGCGTCCTCGGACTCAATGAGGCGTTGCTCGCCGCGCCTGGCGTCAACCATGCCAACGCCAACCTCGGCTATGTCCACGAGAACAAATACTTCGCCAATCTCGCCGGAACCACTACCACTCAGCAGCGCGTCCGGATCCAGGCGCAGCTGACCGCGGTCAACGTCAGTGACCATGGTTTCGCGACCATGCGGACCTTGGCCCCGCCGACGGGTCGTGGCTGGGAGTACCTGACAGGAACTGGCTGGGACTTCGATGCTGAGGTGGCCGAGATCCCTGAGCTGCTGGCTGCTCAGGTGGCCGCCCCGTCCGTCGAAGCGGGACATTATGACCTCGTCATTCATCCCAGCAATCTCTTCCTGACGATCCACGAGTCGATCGGGCATGCCACCGAGCTGGATCGGGCACTTGGTTACGAGGCCGCGTACGCGGGCACTTCGTTTGCCACATTCGATCAGCTCGGCAAGCTGCAGTACGGCAGCGACGTTATGAACATCACCGGGGACCGACTGGTTGATCATGGCTTGGCGACTATCGGCTACGACGACGAAGGCGTAGCTCAGCAGCAGTTCGATCTGATCTCGGGCGGCACGCTGGTTGGCTATCAGCTGAACCGGCAGATGGCTGCAGAGAAGGGACTCGGCCGCTCCAACGGCTGTGCGTTCGCCGACTCCCCAGGTCACATCTCAATGCAGCGGATGCCGAATGTTTCACTCCAGCCTGCGGCTGGCGGCCCCACGACCGAGGAGCTGATCTCCGATGTCGACCAAGGCATCTACATCGTCGGCGACAAGTCTTGGTCGATCGATATGCAGCGTTACAACTTCCAGTTCACCGGGCAGCGGTTTTTCAAGATCGAGCAAGGCAAGTTGGCCGGCCAACTGAAGGACGTTGCCTATCAGGCGACGACAACAGACTTCTGGCGCTCGATGGAGGCCGTTGGCAACCCGGACACCTATGTCCTCGGTGGCGCCTTCAATTGCGGCAAGGGGCAGCCGGGACAGATCGCACCGGTGTCGCACGGCTGTCCGTCTGCGCTGTTTCGCAGGGTCAATGTGCTGAACACCCAAGCTGAAGGAGGCCAGCAGTGAGCGTCCAGCCGCAGGATCTTGTCGAGCAAGCGCTCAAATCGGCGAGCTTGCCATGCGTTGTGTGGGCCACCGAACGCACCGAAGCCAACCTGCGCTGGGCGAACAATGCGCTCATCACGAACGGCGAGATGCGGAGCAGGCGGCTTAGCGTCACCGCGACTGCTGAGGTCGAGGGTGGCACCGCTGCCGGCACCGTTGCTCAGGAGATCGCGACGGCGGAGGAAGTGAGCGCGGTGGTGGCGGCGGCCGAACAGTTGGCGCGTACCGGGCGGCCGGCTGAGGATGCGGCGCCGATGGTGGAGAACTACGCCCATAACGATGTCTGGGCAGACGCACCGGAGACGACGAGCATCGAGGTGCTCGAGGAGCTCGCGAAGGGACTCGGCGTCGCTTTGGACCGTGCCGAGGCGGCGCGCCAGCTGCTGTATGGGTTTGCGGAGCACGCCGTTGAGACGACGTACTTGGGCAGCAGTACTGGTCTGCGACGGCGCGGCGTACAGCCAACCGGTCGCCTCGAGCTCAACGCCAAGACAGTCGATCTTGCCGCTTCCGCGTGGCTAGGGCGTACCACTAGGGACTTCTTGGATGTCGATGTCGCCGAGGCTGCTGAGGAACTGGACACCCGCCTCGGCTGGGCATCGCAGAAGGTGGATCTGCCTGCGGGGCGTTATGAGACTCTGCTGCCGCCGGCTGCTGTCGCCGACTTGATGATCTATGCGTACTGGACAGCCAATGCACGTGATGCAGAAGAGGGCCGCAATGTTTTCGCAGCCGGTGAGGGTGCGACCAAGATCGGGCAGCGGTTCTCTGAGCTGCCGATCATGCTGCGATCGGATCCGCTCTATCCCGGTCTGGAGACCGTTCCGTTCGTCAACTTCACCTCTTCTCTCGACGACACATCCTGGGCATTCGACGGTGGGCTGCCGATCAATGCGACGACCTGGATCGATCACGGGGTGCTGCGGGAACTGATTCGCAATCGGGGACATGCCACTCGAACGGCTGCGCAGCCGACACCTCCACCGGATAACTTGATCATGGATGGCGGCGGTACAGCCAGCCTGCAGGAAATGATCTCCAGCACCGAGCGCGGCCTGTTGCTGACCTGTCTGTGGTACATCCGTGAGGTCGATCCCGAGCGACTCCTGTTGACTGGCCTCACCCGGGACGGGGTCTATCTGGTGGAAGACGGCCAGGTGGTCGGTGCGGTCAACAACTTCCGCTTCAACGAGTCGCCGACCGAGTTGTTGGGCCGAATCAGCGAAATCGGCGTTGCGGAGCTGACCTTGTGTCGGGAGTGGAACGACTACTTCAACCGGACGATCATGCCGACAATCAGGGTCCCGGACTTCAACATGTCAACCGTGAGTCAGGCCTCGTAAGCGACTCTCTCACGCTCGGAAAGTGGGCTATGGGAGGTCGACACCAGTGAGGTCGTCGCCCTCGTCGGCGTCCATCTCTGGCGCGTAGGTGACCACGCCGCGTCGCATCGAGCGCACCAGCAGGCGG
>JBKPEY010000155.1:0-2473 GCA_046744405.1 Actinomycetota bacterium | reverse complement strand
CGACAATCCGCTTGGCTACCCGCTTGATGCTGTCGGCGTCAGCGACTGAGGAGCCCCCGTACTTTTGCACTACGCGGCCCACAGCGGCTCCTGTTCCACGCCGAGAGTCTAATGGTGTTAGCTCGGCGATTGATCTTTGTCTAAACGTGCCCCAGAGGATACTGGGGGTTGTGAATGAGCGGTCCACGCCCGAGCCGGAGCCTCCTGAGGCGCCTCACCACCAGCCGGCCGAGGAGACAAAGCGACCCGTAGAACCCCGCATCGGTGATGCCGATCGAGACCAAGCGGTCGCTTTTTTACAGGAGCATATGGCGCAGGGACGGATCGATGCTTCAGAGTTCGATGACCGGATGAGCCGGGCGTTGAATGCCAAGACGGCATCTGAGCTCGCGGTCTTGTTCGACGACCTGCCGGACCCACGGCCGCCGTCGGCTCACAATCGGGCTACCTACCAGGCGCCGCCATGGCAGCAGCTCCAGGAACAACACTCCTTCGAGATCCCACCCTGGCAGCGGACGCCGGCTGCCAGCCCAGAAATCACCCATCATGTGCATCCGGCAGCCCCCGAACGCAGTCGAGCTGAGTCTGCCTTGGCCATTGCCGCAGCGGCGTCCTGGCCGGCGGTGATCTTGTTCTGCTTCGCCACCAGCTGGAGCTACTGGTGGTTGATCTTCATCCCGATCTTCATCTCATCGATCGCCAGCAATATGCGGCAGCAGCGGCGGGGTCGCCGCGGATGAGCGATTCAGCCATCGTTCGATGGGGGATTGTCGGACCAGGTCGCATCGCCTCGCTGTTGATCAAGGACTTCACCTACATTGACGATGCTGAGCCTCTGGCCGTGGCGAGTCGTTCGGCCGAGCGGGCTGAAGCTTTTGCCACCGAGCACGGCCTGGGGCGAGCGTACGGCTCCTACCACGAGATCATGAACGATCCGGATGTGGATGTGCTCTACATTGCCACGCCGCATCCGCAGCACTACGCCATTGCGCTGGCCGCCATCGCTGCCGGCAAGGCGGTGTTGGTGGAGAAGACTTTTACCGCAACCGTCGCAGGTGCCGAGGAAGTGATCGGAACCGCCCGGCAGCACCACGTCTTCGCGATGGAAGCAATGTGGACCCGTTTCCAGCCCGCGATCGTGGCTGCTCGCGAGTTGATCGAGGACGGAGCGATTGGTGAAGTTCGGCAGCTCCAAGCTGATCTTGGTGTGGACCGGCCGTATAACCCCGCCGACCGGCTGTTCGATCCGGCACAGGGCGGCGGCGCGATGCTGGACCTAGGCGTCTACGCGGTGTCCTTCGCGCAGCACTTTCTCGGCACGCCGAATCACATGGCAGTTACTGGGTCGCTCGCGCCGACCGGTGTCGATGCGGAGGCCGGCCTACTGCTGGGGTTCGGCGACGGTCGGGCGGCGGCACTGCTGATCTCGCTGAAGCACCACACGCCGGGCGCGGCGCGGATCCAGGGCACAAAGGGTTGGATTGACGTGCCGCCACGGTTCCATCATCCGCAGCGCATCGTGCTCCATCGGAAGGGCCAAGACGCGGAGGCGATTACCCGGCTGCCGCTGGGCGCCGGTTACTCGCACGAGCTCATTGAGGTGACCGAGTGCGTACGCGCCGGACGCACCGAGAGCGTGATCATGCCGCTGGCCGACACCCTGGCCGTACAGCGCATCCTCAACCAAGCGTGCGAGAAGCTTGGCGTCTTCCATACCGAGGACGACCTTGTCGCTGTCTAGATTGAGTGCCCTGATACCCCACCTCTCCCCTCGCTTGCTCGCAACCTACGTATACGTCGGTTGCGGAGAGTGAGCCGAGAAGGCTCAAGCGTCGACGTAGCGGCGACCCTCGAAGGCTCGACCAAGTGTTACCTCATCGGCGTATTCAAGATCACCACCGACAGGCAGGCCGCTCGCGAGCCGGCTGACCTTGACACCCATGGGCAGCAACAGGCGGCTGAGGTACGTAGCGGTCGCCTCACCTTCGAGATTCGGATCAGTCGCCAAGATCACCTCCGTCACGGTGCCGTCAGCGAGCCGAAGGCATAGCTCCCGGATCTTCAGATCAGCCGGGCCAATCCCGTCGATTGGGCTGATCGCGCCACCCAAGACGTGGTAGCGGCCGCGGAACTCCCGCGTACGCTCCACCGCCACCACGTCCTTGGCTTCCTCGACCACACAGATGGTGGTTTCGTCACGTCGCGGATCGCGACAAATCCGACATTGGGTGTCCTCGGAGACGTTGAAGCAGATTTCACCGAACTTGACGGTTTCCTTGACCCTTTGGAGCGTGGCGGCGAGCCGGATGACGTCGTCCGGATCGGCGGCCAGGATGTGGAAAGCCAGCCGCTGGGCACTCTTCGGCCCGATCCCGGGCAGTCGCCCGAGCTCGTCGATCAGATCCTGGACGGGCCCCTCGTACATGGTTAAGAACCGCTCAGAAAGGCAGTCCGCCACCCATGCCTAGCCCGC
>JBKPEY010000648.1:0-5325 GCA_046744405.1 Actinomycetota bacterium | reverse complement strand
TCTGATGGGTTGCTCGTTGCACATTACTCAGGCGGTCTGACACCAATGTGCGAGCCCCCTGACCGGATCAGGAGCTGATCATCCAGCGATGCCCGAAGTGATCGTGTCGCAGTCCGGCAACTCCAGATGCAGCGAGACGGCGGTGCCAGGAATGGGTCGGGCGGCGCGACATCCACTTCGCCTCATGAGGCGTCTCCTTCGGTGTTAAGCGGCGTCATGAACGACCACAGTCCGCCCTCCAGATCACGGGCCGCGTACTCCCGAACCCCGTACGCCATCTCGCGTGGAGCGTAGACAACGGTCGCGCCCGCGGCTAGCGCCTTTTCGTAATGCCGGTCGACATCATCGACCATGACTGCCATGCAATGGGTGCTTGCCCCGAGTGTCGCCGGCGACGCTAGACGGTACTCATCCGATGGTGGGTGCATCCAGATCACGCCGTCGCCAACATGCATCTCGCCGTGGATGACCGTTCCGGACTCATCGCGGGTAATCGCTCCGGGGCCGAAACCGAACACCGCAACCAGATGATCATGAACGGCCTCGATGTCGTTGTACACCAGGAGAGTCAATCGTTGAGCCAGTCCATGATCGATTTGTGCTAACTCATGAAGGGTGTCGAGTAATTCCTCATCTGTAGGACTGTCCGTGGACAACTCTTCTCGAAGAGTGATCATGCGCTCCCGATGCCGACCCAGCGCCGCCAGCCGTTGATCAACTTGCTCGATGTGTCGAGTGATCGTGTTCGCCAACTCCGATGAAGGATCGTCCAGTGCGCGAGCGATGTCTGACAGGGGCAAGCCCAGCTGTCGAAGCAAACTGATCCGGTAGAGGCGCTGTAGATCTTCGGTCGCATAGATTCGGTGCCCGCTCACCAGCCGCTCTGACGGCCTGAGCAAGCCCAGCTCTTCGTAATAGCGCAGCGTTCGGGTAGTCAGACCTGTTCGGGCCGAAACTTCGCCGATCCGCCACCGCGGTTCGGAATGATCAAGCACGTATCAACCGTAGAACTTGACGTTGCGGCAGATTCAAGAGCGGGTTGACCAATAGCTAATCGAGCCCCGTCAAGTGCGCCCTGTGGGTAGTGGTTCGTCGGTGCATCGGTAGTTTTCGGCGTCGGGCATCGTCCAGTCGACGCCGTAGTCGTCTCGGAGGGCGGCGAGCCAGGCGAAGGTTTTGCCTCTGTGGTGGCGTCGACAGAACGGATCCACGTTTCTGCCTGATGTGGCGCCTTTGGGGACTGGTTCGTGGTGATCAAGGTCGCAGCGGTCGGCGGGGACGGTGCAGCTGGGGAAGCGGCACGTGCCGGCTCGAATTTTGATGGCTTCTGCTAGTCGGCTGGAGGGGTAGCGGCCGAGTTCGGTGGTGTCGAGCAGCCGTCCGTGGTTGTCGGTGAGCAGCCGGGTGAATAACACCTCAGTTCCGCTCTCAGCGTCGAGGGCTTCGGCGATCTGGTCGCGCAACATGTCGCCGGGAATGAACCCGGAGCGGTCGGCGAGTTCACCGGGGGTATCACTGGCGCCGAGCAGGCTCGCTATGGGCACCACGACACCGATGCGTTGCACCTTTGGCCGCATGATCAGTTTTGGTGTTCGGCCTGGACTTGTTTGCGATGCCGGGTTGATGGGTGCCCCAACCGGTTCGCCGTCGCGGTTGAGGCGTTGGAGTTCGGTGCCGAGCAGTTCCCCGGTGTCGGGGTCGATGTTTTCTACCTCTAGCCACTCCGCCTCGATCTCCTGCTCATCGGGGTCGTGGTGGTCGTCGGCTTCGTCGCCGTGGTCGAAGGCGAGCCTGTCGAGTAGCAAATCGGCGAACAGGTCGGCGCGGCGTTGCTGTTCGGTACGCGGATCCTCCGAACCCATGCTGCGCGCGAGACCGGCGAGCATGCCTTCGATCGCGGCGGCGTCGGCGGCGGAGATTTCGCCGGTGACATAGCCCATGCCGTCGACGCCTTGCACCACGCTGACTCGGCGGTCGGTGAGGGCGCGGCGGTGCCGCTCCTCAAATGCCAGCGGCTCCAACTGCACCACGATGCGCAGCAGCCAGGTTGTCAGCTGTTTCGGTGTTCTGGTTTGCGCGGCGTCGACGGCCTGGTCGCGATGGCGGCCAGGGTGGCAACTTCGGTGACTTTGCGGGCGATCCGGTCGATGACCCGGATCTGCTCAGCATCCAACTCGCCGCGCTTAAACGCTTCCCAGACGGTGGGCAGGTCAGCGGCCATGCGGCGGCTGCGGGCCAGCAGGCAGCGCACCGGGTAGGGCTGGTCGCGCAGCAGCAGCGAGAGTTCGTCGGCGACGAACTCACCGGGTGTGGCCCGCTGAGGTTTCTTCGAACCGACTCCTGCGGCGGTGTCCTCGGCGATCCGGCAATCGGCGTAGCGCACCGCCGCCTCAGCCAGCCGCGCCGCCGCCGCCGCGGCTTCCCGGCGTGCATCAGCCACCGCAGCCCGCGCCTCGGCTGTGCTGTTGTGATGATCCCCCGTCATGCATTCATCGTCGCAGCCGCCACTGACACTTTTCGAACACACGAGCGAAGCGTGCCGTCTTCAAGAAACGGTTATCGAGTGCTGCTCGTCATCTCTGGGTTGGTGTCACTGCGGACTGTCCGCAAGCAGCGGGGAGAACGAACTTCGCGCGCCGCGCTCCGATGGAGAACTTCTCCCGCGCGGCAGCCTTGGCAACTGACGGAACACCCAACGTCGAGGCAGTCCTTGCCATAGCTCAACGACACGGCATCGAGTTGCTAGGACCTGTTCCAGACTTAGTAGGAAGCTGACTCGAGACTCTCCGGATAACCGTGGGACTACTCTTAGTGGACTAATGAGGCCCGTTGACGTCAGCACCATGATCAACATCAGCCGACCACGTCATGAGGTGGCTGTCTATGTCACTGACCCCAATCGCGCGCCCGACTGGTACGCCAATATCGAGCGTGTCACTTGGCAGACCGACAAGCCGCTGACCGCTGGCACCCGCCTCGACTTTGTCGCCCGTTTCATGGGTCGGACGCTCTGTTATACCTACGAAGTGATCGAGTTCGTGCCGGACGAGCGGCTCGTCATGGCCACGGCCGAAGGTCCGTTTCCTATGGAGACGGCCTATACCTGGAGCGACCTACCCGGCAACCGCACCCAGATGACTCTCCGTAATCGCGGTAAGCCATCCGGCTTCACTGGCCTAGCTGCACCGGTCATGGCAGCGGCCATGCGACGGGCCAACCAAAAGGATCTGGCCGCGCTCAAGGCATTGCTTGAACAACAGTAGGGCTATTGATCAGTGCCAGTCGGCTCGGGCTGACCAATGATCAGATCGTCTTGGTGAGCGCCATAAAACTCGACCTGCCGCGCCATGATCGTACGTAGCGGAGTGCCGCGCGGCACACCATAGACAGTGCCCGGAAAGTCCAGTTCAGACTGGACTTGCCATAGCTGATCATGCTGTTCTGGTGCAAAGAGCTGAGCGGGATCTCCTGCGGCGATCCAGCCTATCGGGATGATCGTTTCCGGTGCCAGGCGTGAGTTGACGTGCAGCACGCTGTTGATCCGCAGTTCAGATCTTGAACCGGCAACAGAGCCTGGAAACAGCGACGCCCCGGTTGCGATGAAGACTTCGTCCTCAATCGTGGACCCATTGACATGGGCGTGCGGGCCAATGAGTACCGCATTGCCTACCGACACCGGATGTCGCGACCGGCCGCGTACCAGGGCATTCTCCATGATCACGACATCGTTCCCGATCCAGATCTCGCCGTCTTCTGCGGTCAACACCGCCCCGTGCAGCACTCGTGCCCGCTCGCCCAGAGTGACCGCACCGCACAGCACAGCCGAAGGTGCCACGTAGCAGGATTCAGGAATCACAGGCCGCTCTCCCCGGTGGGTAAGAATCATGGGCTGGAGCGTACTCAGGCTGATGATGGTTGACAGCGAGCCGGGTGCGGTCAGAAGGTTATTGAATGTGCCAATCCCACTCAGGAGGAAGTTGATCATGCGGAAGGTCGTGCACTTCGAGATTCCAGCAGAAGACATCGAGCGAGCGAAGAACTTCTATGGCTCGATTTTCGGCTGGGACCTTCAAACGATGCAGATGGGTGACGGTGAGTACACCAACGTCAGGACGACGGCCGTCGACGACCAGACCCAGATGCCAACCGAGCCGGGCGCTATCAACGGAGGCATGATGCAGCGCGACGAGCGCATCACCACCGCACCCGTGATCACCATCGACGTCGATGGAATCGATGACGCGCTAAAGCAGATCGAGGACAGTGGTGGCAGCACCGTCCTGCCCAGGACCCCTATCCCAGGCATGGGCGCATTTGCCTATTTCAAGGACACCGAGGGCAACGTGCTGGGTCTTTGGGAAACCGCTCCATAGAGTCCAAAGATCATCGGAGCTTTGGATCGAAGGGTCGGTCCGCCGGCGTACGAGAGGAGTTGATCGATGGCCAGGACCGACCTTTCCTTCGAGGAACTGATCAACTACCGTCCGACGGTTGCCGAGCCTGATGACTTCGATGCCTTCTGGAACGAGACGATCGAAGAGACTCGTTCCTTCGACCTCGACGTGCAGCTGAAGCCAGTCAGTACGCCGTACCGCACCGTCGACATTCAGGACGCATCCTTTAGCGGCTTTGCGGGTGACCGGATCCAGGCCTGGTTACTCACCCCACGGCACGACAACGGTCCTCGACCGGCCGTCGTGGAATTCATTGGATATAACGGCGGTCGGGATGTCCCCGGCGCCTCTCTTTACTGGTCGAGCGCCGGCTATACACATCTGGTCGTCGATACCCGTGGACAGGGCTCTGCCTGGGGAGGAGGCGGTGTCACCGCGGACCCCCACGGAGCTGGACCGCATGCGCCGGGGTTCGTGACGATGGGGATCGAGAACCCGAAGTCCCATTACTACCGACGGGTGTTCGCAGACGCAGTGCGCGCGGTGGAAGCGGTGCGCACCCTGCCGGATGTCGACGTCACGAAGATCGCAGTCCAGGGGATCAGTCAAGGCGGCGGCATCACACTGGCGGCGGCCGGTCTAGTTACCGACGTCGTGGCTGCCATGCCTGACGTGCCGTTCCTCTGCCACTTCCAGCGTGCCGTGGATATATGTGATCAAGATCCTTATATGGAGATCACTAGGTACCTCTCGGTTCATCGAGACGCCACGGCCGAGGCCTTTACGACACTGAGCTACTTCGACGGGGTGAATTTTGCCAAGCGAGCCAAGGCACCGGCTCTGTTCTCGGTGGCGCTGATGGATCAGGTATGCCCACCGTCGACGGTGTACGCCGCGTATCACGCCTACGGCGGCGAAAAGGAGATCGTGG
>JBKPEY010000081.1:0-1539 GCA_046744405.1 Actinomycetota bacterium | reverse complement strand
TTGGGCATCCGATCGCGGAGTTTGAAGGGTTGCGCTTCTTGCTCGCGGAGATGGCTGCTGCAGTTGACTCGGCCCGTGCGACGTACCTGATGGCAGCCCGCAAACGGGACGCCGGGCGCCCGTTCAGCCGCGATGCGGCAGTCGCCAAAATGATCACCTCCGATGTCGCGATGAAGGTCACGACCGATGCGGTTCAGGTGCTCGGCGGTTACGGCTACACCCGTGATTACCCAGCTGAGCGCTATATGCGTGAGGCCAAGGTGACTCAGATCTTCGAGGGCACCAATCAGATTCAGCGGCTAGTCATTGCTCGGCACCTGCTGAAGTAACCGACTCCAGTAACCTCTGACAAGTCCGGCGAGGGGGAGTGCGATGAGGTTGGGCGAAGACGATGTGGTGTTGGTGACGGGAGGCGCTTCGGGCCTCGGGGCAGCTACGGTGCGCAAGATCATCGCCGAGGGCGCGTCAGCGCTAATCCTTGATCTAGCCAGCTCGGCCGGTTCCGAACTGGCATCCGAACTGGGGGAGCGGGTGCGCTTCGCTGCCGCCGACGTACGCGACGAAGATCAAGTGCAGGCGGCGGTTGATGCTGCGAAGCGGCTGGGCACGCTGCGCGTGGTCGTCAACTGTGCCGGGATTGCGGCCCCTGGTCGGATGATCAGCAAGCGTGGTGTGCTACCTCTGGAGACGTTTCGTTCGGTGATCGACATCAACCTGGTCGGCACCTTCAATGTGTTACGGCTGGCGGCCGCTGCCATGATTGACAATGAGCCACTCGATGGTGATCGCGGATTGGTGATCATGACCGCTAGCGTTGCGGCCTTCGAGGGACAGATCGGTCAGGCAGCGTACGCGGCAAGCAAAGGTGGGGTCGCTGCGCTGACGCTGCCCGCGGCCAGGGATCTGGCAGACAAAGCGATCCGTGTCATGACGATTGCGCCTGGCGTCATGGAAACCCCGATGATGGCCAGCCTCCCCGGCGCGACGCAGTCGATCTTGGAGGCCTTAGTGCCGCATCCACCGCGGCTCGGCCGCCCTGAGGAGTACGCAATGCTGGTCTCCTCGATCATTGAGAACCCGCTGCTCAACGGTGAGGTCATCCGTCTTGATGGCGCTTTGCGTTTGCCGCCTCGTTGACCTGCGTCATCGCTGCCGGGCTGCCAGCTCAGCGCAGACCTGGCAGGCAGAACAATCCAGCTTGATCGACTTCAGTTGTTCTTGGCTTTGGCCCGCAGGGCGGTGATATCGAAGTAGGCAGGCTCTTCCTCCGTGCCGGATTCCCCCTCATCTTCCCAGGGGTCGTACGGCATCTCGTCCTCTTCGTCGGCGAAGCCCTGCGAGGGATCGAACGGATTAGCCAGCGGCCGCTCCGATTCCATCGCAGAGACGGCAAGCTTCTCGTCGGGCAGCCCACGCAGCACAGTGTTTACGTACGACTGCGCCGCCTCCTCCATCGAAATCTCCGCCCCGGCTTGCTCGCTCATGAACCATCGATGTTCCAGCATTTCGTGGTACAGCTCGGCCGGTTCTAGCTTCGCC
>JBKPEY010000266.1:0-12059 GCA_046744405.1 Actinomycetota bacterium | reverse complement strand
CCGGTGCACTTCCGACCGAATGCGGAGGTCGTTATCTCCGACCGCATAGCGACTGGGGATCTCGCGCAACTGCCGCCGGAAACCAGAATCCGACTGAGTGGGGAGTCCGCGACTCCCACGGTGGAGACGTCACGCTGAACCCAACTCGGGCTAGGATCGCACCGGCCGTTGGATGGCTGGCCCCCGTAGCCCAAATGGCAGAGGCAGGCGGCTTAAACCCGCTCCAGCATGGGTTCGAATCCCATCGGGGGCACTGAGTTGATTGCCTCGCTCGCCATGCTCGCTCGGCGCCGATCGCGCTGGGAAGCCGCCCACTTCGTCGTCGCTTGCCGACAAAAAGCGTGTCGGCTCCCTTCTCTTGCGTGTGGCGGCGCGCGATCCGGGTTGGATTGCTCGCTACCGCTCGCGCGGATCGCGCCTGACAACCCGCCGTCGTCGTCGTCCCTCGCGGAGGAAAGAACGCCTGCGCTCACTCCTCCTCCGAGCGGCGGAGGCGCGATCCGGGGTTGGGTTGCCTCGCCCACCAAGCACACTCTGACTAATGGCTCGCTTGGGGCGGGAATCTCTTGACGCCTGTGCTGCGAAACGACCGCTCCGAGTGCTGGCAGAGCGGTTCCTTTGACGCCTGTGCTGCGAAACGGCCCCCAACTCAGCGGGAGTTGAGGATGGTCACCCCGATCTCGGCGGCCGTGCTGGTCCAGGAGGCGAGGAGTTCGAGGGCGTGGGCGGTCGGCGATTCAGGTTCGGCGGCGTAGAGGGTAAGGGTCAATCCGGGGTCGGAGATCATATCGAGGCTTTCGTAGGCGAGTTCGAGGTCACCGACGTCGCGATGGTGGAACAGCTTGGTGCCCGTGCCGTGGTACCGGACGTTGTGGGTGCTCCAGCGGCGGCGGAAGTCGTCGCTGCGAGTGGACAGCTCGCCGACGAGGTCGTGGAGGTCTTTGTCGTGTGGGTCGCGGCCGGCCTCGGTTCGCAAGATCGCAACGCAGATGTCGGCGGCGCCGCCCCAGTCTGGGTAGAACTCATGGGCCGCGTCGAGCTCGAGGAAGGTGAAGCGGGCGAAGTTCGGCTGTCGACCACGGGCAGCGTCGTAGATGGATGCGTGCATGGCACGGCCCAAGTGGTTGCTGGTGAGCAGATCCATCCGGCCGTTGCGGATGATCGCTGGGGCGGTGAACTTCTCGAGCACCCATCGCAGGCTCGGCTGGGGGCTCCAGCGCTTGCCGGGACGGCGGCGGGGTCGCATGCCGGCGCTGGTGCCGTCGGCAGCGTGAGCCAGATGGAACAGGTGGGCGCGCTCGGCGTCATCGAGCTGCAGAGCTCGGGCGATCGCATCCAGGACAGAGGCGGATACGCCAGCGATCGCGCCCCGTTCAAGCTTCGAGTAGTACTCCACGCTGACCCCGGCAAGCGCAGCGACCTCGCCGCGGCGCAGCCCCGGAACCCGGCGTGCGCCGATGTCGGGCATCCCCGCCTGCTGCGGGGTGATTCTGGCTCGCCGCGAGACCAAGAACTCCCGGACCTCCGCACGGTTGTCCACAGCTGAACGCTACGACGGATGCCGGCACGGTTGGGATGCCCTATCAGTACATGTCTCGATACTTCCTTAGCGATTACCGATGGAGTTAGCTGGATCATTGAGCCGCGGACAAGTTCCCGCAGCGGTTCGACCGATTATCCAGCTGATGCGAGGAGATCCCACCGATGCGTGGTGTTGTCATGCACGCCCCAGGTGACGTCCGAGTCGAGAACCGACCTGAACCAACCATTCTGAAGCCGACCGACGCGATCATCCGCTTGCCCGCCACGTGTATCTGCGGGTCGGACTTGTGGCCCTACCGAGGATTCGACGAGGTCAATGGACCCTCTCCGATGGGTCACGAGTACGTCGGCATCGTCGAGGAGGTCGGCGCAGAGGTCACCACGATCAAATCCGGCCAGTTTGTGATCGGCTCATTCTTCGCCTCGGATAACAGCTGCGAAATCTGCCAGGCCGGCTATCAGAGCTCCTGCGTCAACCGGGTTGGAATCGGTTCAGAAGGGGCGCAGGCGGAGCTGATGCGGGTCCCGCTCGCCGACGGCACTTTGGTGCCGACGCCGGACGCACCAGCCGACGACTTGATCCCAGACTTCCTGGCGCTTTCCGATGTGCTCGGCACCGGCTGGTTCGGGGCAGTTGCCGCTGAGGCCGGACCGGGAAAGACGGTTGCTGTAGTCGGTGACGGCGCGGTCGGTTTGCTCGGTGTGCTGGCCGCGAAGCAGCTCGGCGCGGAGCGGATCATCGCGATGAGCCGCCACGAGCCCCGGCAGCAGCTGGCCCGGGAGTTCGGCGCGACCGAGATCGTCACCGAGCGGGGTGATGAGGGCGTGGCCAGAATCAAGGAACTCACCAACGGGTTGGGTGCGCACTCGGTGATCGAGGCCGTCGGCACTCAGGAGTCGATGATGCAGGCCATCCGTTCCACTCGGGAGGGTGGGCACGTCGGTTTCGTCGGCGTCGCCCATGGCGTGCAGTTGCCCGGTGAGGAAATGTTCTTCTCCCATGTGCACCTGCACGGCGGACCTGCTCCGGTGCGCCGATTCATGCCGGAGCTGATCGACCTGATCTGGAACCGACAGATAAACCCTGGCCGGGTCTTCGACCTCGAGCTTCCGCTCGAGGAGGCGGCCGCCGGCTATCAGGCGATGGACTCTCGGCAGGCGATCAAGGTCCTACTTCGTCCCTGATAGAGCCCGCAGATCCGAAACATCACAGCTTCTTCAAAGCCTGGAAGAAAGGCCGGTCGCCCTTCGTTCACCTAAACTGATTGCAGCGCGCCAACTTCAGGCGCCTGACCAGGAGGACAAATACATGTTGCGTAGTTCGAACCCGATCCTCTCTAGGCAGGACGCGTTCACACCCGCAGCACCGCAGTACAACCAGAACCCCTACAACCAGCCACAAGCCGGTTACGCACCGTATCCGGCTCCGGGATACCCGCAAGCGCCGGTGGAGCCGCTTGAGGGTCGGATGACGTTAGACGACGTCGTCACTAAGACGGCGCTCACTATGGGCGTTCTGATCATCACGGCCGCGTTGGCATGGATGTTCGTACCGGACGCGCTCTACTTCCCGGCGCTCATCGCCTCAGGCTTGATCGGCTTCATTGTCGTCATGATCGTTGCCTTCCGGCGGAAGGTGCAGCCGGGACTCGTGCTGCTCTACGCCGCCATTGAAGGTGTCTTCATCGGCATGATCAGCAAGGTCTTCGAGAATATGTACAGCGGCATCGTGGTTCAAGCTGTGATCGGTACGTTCGCCGCAGCCGCAGTCACCTTGGCGGCGTACAAATTCTTCAACATTCGGGTCACGCCGAAGTTCAGGAAGGTCGTGATCATTGCCACGATCGCGTTCGCGGTAGCCCTACTGATCAACTTCCTTTTGAGCTTGGCCGGGATCAACCTGGGATTGCGGGACAGCGCGGGTGCTATCAGCATGCTGGCTGTCGTCTTCTCCTTGATCGGCGCGACGCTCGCGGTGCTGAACCTGGTGCTGGACTTCGACTACATCGAGCAGGGTGTTGCCATGGGC
This sequence comes from Actinomycetota bacterium, assembly GCA_046744405.1. Taxonomy (GTDB): domain Bacteria; phylum Actinomycetota; class Actinomycetes; order Propionibacteriales; family Propionibacteriaceae; genus Microlunatus. The sequence continues at coordinate 8,488 of JBKPEY010000266.1, read as the reverse complement.
GCGCCGGCAAGTGAGTCGTGGCGTGGGGCGTTCGGCCTGACAGTCACCATGGTCTGGCTGTACATCGAGATCTTGCGTCTGCTGTCTTACATACGCAGGTAGTCCGCGGATCGTAGGGATCCATCCCGATCCAACGCTCACTGAGGGCCGCGCTTCCGAACCGAAGCTGCGGCCCTCGTTGGCTCTCATCCCCGTAGAGTCGTGAGCGTGGAGTACGTCAACTCGCTTATCGAGCTCGTCGGCCAAACGCCGCTGCTCAGGCTCTCACGGGTGAGCGATGGTGCCAAGCCGCTGATCCTTGCCAAGGTCGAGCACCTGAACCCGGGAGGCTCGGTCAAGGATCGGATCGCTCTGAAGATGATCGAGGCCGCAGAGCGTGAGGGCAAGATCAAACCAGGTGGCACGATCGTGGAGCCCACCAGCGGTAACACCGGGGTAGGGCTGGCCATCGTCGCCCAGGCCAAGGGCTACTCGTGTGTGTTCGTCTGTCCCGACAAGGTCAGCGAGGACAAGCGCAACGTCCTTGCCGCGTACGGCGCCCGGGTGGTCGTCTGCCCGACCGCTGTCGAGCCCGAACACCCCGACTCTTATTACTCAGTCTCCGACCGGCTGGTCCGCGAGATAGACGGAGCTTGGAAACCCGACCAGTACAGCAACCCCAACAATCCGGCGAGCCACTATGAGACAACGGGCCCGGAGCTCTGGGAGCAGACCGACGGCAAGATCACTCACTTCGTTACCGGCATTGGCACGGGGGGCACGATCACCGGAGCGGGTCGCTATTTGAAGGAGGTCTCTCAGGGTCGTGTCAAGATCATTGGCGCCGACCCATCCGGCTCGGTCTACTCCGGCGGTACTGGGCGGCCCTATCTGGTCGAGGGGGTCGGCGAGGACTTTTGGCCGGCCAACTACGACCCCAGCGTCGCAGACCAAGTGATCGAAGTTTCAGATGCCGACTCTTTTGCGATGGCGCGCAGATTGGCACGCGAGGAGGCGCTGCTGGTCGGTGGATCTTCGGGAATGGCGGCTGCGGCGGCAGTCCGGCTGGCGCACGAGCTCGACGATCCCGACGCTGTGATCGTTGTGCTGCTGCCTGATTCCGGCCGTGGCTATCTGACAAAAGTCTTCAGCGATGCCTGGCTGACACGCTATGGCTTCGCGCCGAGGCCGGACCAACGCGTCCGAGTGGTCGGCGATGTGCTGCGTGAAAAGTCAGGCGACCTGCCATCCCTGGTCCACACCCACCCCAACGAGACGATCGCCGAGGCGGTCGCGATCATGCGGGAGTACGGCGTAAGCCAGATGCCGGTGGTCCGGGCAGAGCCCCCGGTGATGGCGGCTGAAGTGGTCGGTTCAGTCAGCGAACGCGGACTCTTGAGCCAGCTCTTCGGTCACCGCGTACGACCAGCGGATGCCGTCGCCGGCGTTATGGAGGAGCCGCTGCCCGTGCTCGGCATAACCGAGCCGGTCGGCGATGCGGTGGAGGTACTGAGAAGCTGTGACGCACTGTTGGTCCTTGACGACGGAAAGCCCGTCGGCGTGCTGACGCGACAGGACCTGCTCAGCGACATCAATATCGGCTAATCACGACGACAAGATCAGAATTGGTCGAGCAGCTCAGTTAGCAATAGCTGCCAGTTCTGGGTCCATGACACCGAACGCCATGACTCCAGGGGCACCCACTGGGCGGACTCGGTGGTGCCGCCCTTATCCAGCACGATGGGATCGTTTGGATGGGGGCAGGTTGCGCGATAGATCAGCCGGACTGCATGGAAATCTTCGATTGTTCCGTACGGGCTGCGGCCTACCCAGTGCGACGTCTGTACCTTGATGAGCTCGCCGAGAATGATTTCCTGCGACGTTTCTTCGGCCACCTCACGGAGCACAGCCGAGGTTGGCGGTTCGTGATCATCAAGGCCGCCGCCTGGCATACCCCATCGGCCGGTCACAGCGGTTCGTCCCGAGTACTCGGTAGCCAGCAAGCCGCGGCTCGACGTCACTACTGCGTACGCGGCAAAACGCTGCCGGACAACCGGTCGTACCTTGCCGCTGAGTACCAGCCCGGCGTCGCGTCCCTGCCGGCGTACCACCGGACGTGCCTCATCGCGTACCGGACGTACAAGGAGCCGAAGAATGAGATCTCCAGAGCTGGTCCGGTTGGCGTCAAGTGGGCGGATGACGACGTAGCCGCGGTCGAACGCGAGCACATCAGGGTCGGCGCCATGATCGAGGCGTACCTCGAACGCGTCTCCACCCTGCTCGGTAACGCCGATGATCAGCACCTGGTCATCATGGCGCAATTGCTGCTTCAAGCGGGGCTGCTTCAAGCGCGGCCGTCTACATAGCGTTGGACTGTCGGACCGATCTCGGCTACCAGACCCTCGGTCCGGCGATTCACTAGCGCGGGCAGTCGCAGTACATAGCGACCAATCACCAGGCCCAGAACTTGGGAGGCAACCAGGCCTGCACGCCTGTTAGCTTCGTCCGGGGGTAGATCGTCTCGGCGCAGTACGCGGCCAATCACCTCCAGAGTGAGGAACTCGCCGACTGATCGAGTAAGGGCCGGGTCGGTAAGCGCTGTTCGGATCGCTGCGACCAGAGATGGCTGAAGCTCCGAATCCCAGACGCCCAGCACGGTTCGGACCAGTCGCTCGCCAAGATCAGCTCTGTCGCCGGCCGCGACTTGCTCGAGCAACTCCGGAAACCCCAGCGGTAACGCGACAGTGGCGAGGTAGAGCTGCTGCTTGCTTTCAAAGTAGTGGTGGATCAGCGCGGCATTCACGCCAGCTTCTGCTGCAATGCCGCGCATCGATGCGCCCGCGAAACCTTTGGCGGCAAAAGCATCACGCGCGGCCGCAATGATCTGGCCGCGGGTGTCCTGATTGCCTGGACGCCGGCCAACCTTCGGCTCGCGAGGGGTGGGCACCGTTCCTCCTTGACGCAGCTTGTTGCACGACATTGCTGCGGATACCAAGTCTGGCAGGCTGCCTGCTGCGCTCCGGTAGCGTTGGGCGGCGTGCGGAGCAATCGGGTTGCTCGATGATCGATGCGCTGGCATATGCCGTCGTTGGACTGGCAGGCGTGGCTGTCATCTGGGGCATCGTCACCGCAATCATGAACAAGCCCCCGGGTAAGGCACAGCTCCTGTACGCCGCGGGCCTCGAGGCTGTCACCGTCATCCAGTCAGTCATCGCGGCTGCCAAGATCATTGGCGGCTTCCGGCCAGCGGAACTGGCGACCACGATCGGCTACTTGATCGGCATTGTGATCTTGATTCCTGTTGCATGGTTCTGGGCAAATGCGGAGCGTAACCGCTTCTCCGGAATCGTGCTTGCCGTGGCAGCTCTGGCAGTCCTCGCGATGACACTTCGACTGCTTATACTCTGGACGCCAGCCAGATGACGGACCTCCACGCACAGCCCACCGGCCCTTCCGGCCACCGCTCCACTGGCCCCAGCACCAACGCCGGCGCCGGCCGGGTGCTAGTCGCGGTGTACGGAGTCTTTGCTCTCGCCGCCACGGCGCGGGCTAGCGTCCAGCTGCTCACCAGGTTCGAAGAGGCACCGCTGGCCTATCTATTGTCGGCACTCGCCGGGCTGATCTACATCGTCGCAACGATCACACTGGCGCGTGGCACGCGTGCCTCACGTCGTCTGGCGCTTGTAGCGATCCTCATCGAGCTGGTGGGCGTGCTGACCGTCGGTACCCTCAGCGTGGTCGATCCAGAGGCGTTTCCGCGAGCTACGGTGTGGTCGGTCTACGGGATCGGCTACGGCTTCGTTCCGCTGGTGCTGCCGATCTTGGGACTGGCTTGGCTCTGGCACACTCGGCCTATCACATCCTGAGCTTGTGCGGAGGCATCGTCAGTCCATACCCACAAGATCATCAGGGGCAAATACTCGCAGCTCGACGTCGTTGGCGAAATGCACGGGCCACATTGATACGCCCAGCTGCCGAGCTGCCATGGTGAGGCCGTGTGCCCAACTGCGATCTGCGATGTTCATTGGGTTGCTGCCCGGCCGGGTCAGCAGAAAGGCGACGGAGCCGCCGGCGCCACGGCGCCCAACGATGCGCTCGCACATTTCTAGCAGCGGCTGACAGGTCTTGGTGTTCGCCGAGCGAGGGATCTCCTCGATCTGAATCACCTCCGCTCTCATTCTGTCGTCGGGCTGGATCAAGCCGATCCACAGTCGTGATTGGCAGAAGCCGAGTGGCCCCATGAGCGCCCGCCAATGTAGGCAGAGGTCTTCTTGGTTGCGAATAGGGGGCATCTCGTGCGCAGGTCGCAGCGTTGGAATGTCGGTCATGCCACCCAACCTGGCGCCACCTGACGGTCCGCGCATCAGATGCGCTTCGCTATCCCCAGAATCTGTGGATTAGTTTGAAGCTCACCGCCGGGGATGGGCTCGTTTCGCTCAGGCGTCTTGTTAGGTGGCGGGGCTGATCAGATCCGAATACTCGGGATGCCGTTCCATCCAGCCTCTAATGAAGGGACACAGCGCACGTACCTGCAACCCACGGGTCCGGGCGTCGTCCAGGGCAGACCTCGCGATGGCGCCGCCGACCCCCTGCCCCTCGTACTTCTCAGCCACCACGGTGTGCAAGAAGATGATGGTGTCGTCTGTTAGTTCGTATTCAGAGACTCCGGCCAGCGAGCCGTTGACCCGGGCTTCATATCGGCTAACCAGGGGATTGTCCTCGACCGTAATGCTCATGTTTGCCCACTGTGCCAGAAGCCACCATGGGGTATTGCTACAACGGAGGAGTGATGACTGCGGTGACCATTCAGGTGGCTCGGGTTTATGACCACACCACCGATCAAGCCGGGCAGCGGATCCTCATCGACCGCTTGTGGCCTCGAGGGATGAGTCGGTCGGATGCCCAGATCGACGAATGGTGCATGCAGGTGGCGCCATCGACAACGCTACGCAAGTGGTACGGCCATGACCGCCAGCGCTTTGCCGAATTTCGCCGCCGTTACTGCAGCGAGCTGCAATCGGATGAGCAGGCGGAGGCATTGTCTCATTTGCGACGACTGGCAAAGCACCAGACACTGACGCTGCTTGCCGCCAGCCGTGATGTCGATATCAGCGCGGCCGTAGTCCTCGCCGAATTACTGCGGAGCCCCTCGTGATGAAGAGAGGTGCCGCCCGACAGAGATGCGGGACAAAACTTGCGGCGCCAGGCACGCTATCTGGCCGGCTTCAGCAGCTCACGGCTATGCTGCCGGTCAAGGCGGCCACGCCAATATTCGGGCACTGCTCGCGCGAACGACGCGCGCAGTCGAATCAAAGCTCGCGGTCGGAGAGATGTGAAATACAACGAAGGAGCCCAGCTCGATCCGTCCCAGATGGGTGGTGGTCGGGGAAATGGCGGAAAGATCGCGATCGGCGGCGGAGCTGGTCTGATCATCTTGGTGCTTGCCTTGTTGTTTGGCATCAATCCAGGCGACATTCTGGGAGGCGCTCAACAGGCCGGGCCGGAGGAGTCCAGCAATCCGAGCCAGTTTGCGCAATGTACGCGGGGCTCAGACATCAACGCGGATCGGGATTGCCGGTTCGTTGCGTACACCAACTCGATACAGGACTACTGGAACGACACGTTGCAGGGCTATCAGACCATTCAGGTTCAGACCTTTAGCGGCAGCATCAACACCGCATGTGGGAATGCGACCTCAGCGGTTGGGCCGTTCTACTGTCCGGCCGACACGACGGTGTACCTCGATCTCGGATTCTTTGATCAACTGACCAGTCAACTTGGCGCGCAAGGTGGTGACGCTGCCGAGGCGTACGTGCTGGCTCACGAGTTCGGCCATCACATTCAGAACTTGACGGGCACCATGCGGCGGGTGCAGAGCAGCGGACAGGGCACCGGACCGACATCCCCTGGAGTGCGGCTCGAACTCCAGGCCGATTGCTACGCCGGGGTGTGGTTCAGGCATGCGACCGAGGATCCGCAGAGTCCGATCACCGAGGTCACCCAGGACGATCTCGACCGAGCCGTGGATGCAGCGCAGGCGGTCGGCGACGACCGAATCCAGAAGAAGATGCAGGGCCAGGTTTCACCCGAAACCTGGACCCACGGCTCAGCTGCGATGCGGCGCCAATGGCTCGCCCAGGGCTTTGAGACGGGCGACCCAAACAAGTGCGACACCTTCGCTAGCAACGCTCTCAACTGAGCCGTGCCGCAACACTCTGTAGTCGTCACAGGTGCGTCAACTGGCATTGGCCGTGCGACGGTACACGAGTTGGTCAATGCGGGATTCCACGTTTTCAGCACCGTGCGCCAAGAGGCTGATGCGGAGAGTCTCCGGCAGCAGTTCCCAGATACCGTCACGCCGTTGTTTCTGGACCTGCTCGATGAGGATTCAGTACGCGCCGCGGGTGAGGTGGTCACGGCTGCGGGACCGCTGTTCGGGCTGGTCAACAACGCCGGGGCAGCGCTCCCCGGGCCGCTGGAGACTATTCCGATTGAGGTCTTCCGGCGCCAAATCGAGATCAATCTGACGGCACAGCTGCTGGTTACCCAGGCGATGTTGCCGGCGCTGCATCGTTCCGCCGATGAGACCGGGGACGCGCGAATCGTCATGATCGGCTCCATCGGAGGCCGGCTTTCCGGACCGCTGCTGGGTGGCTACGGCGCCGCAAAGCATGGTTTGGCCGGGCTGAGCAGTTCGCTGCGTGCCGAACTAGCACCTTTCAAGATCAAGGTCTTGCTGATTGAACCTGGCGCCATCGCTACACCGATCTGGGATCGCGGCCGCTCGGCTGGAGCCGAGCTGCAGGTAGGCGATCCGGAGACGCACGCACGTTATGCCGATCAGATCAACGCGGCAACCAAGATGGCTAGCCGACTCGCGGGTTCCGGACTTGATCCCTCGGTGCCAGCCAAGATCATCCTCGACGCGCTGCAAAGCGACAATCCTGCACCACGACAAGTGGTCGGCCGGGAAGCCAAGGTGATCGCGGCAATGGTCCGGCTTCTGCCGTACCGCGCGCTCTACCGCGTGATGAGGGCAAGGGGACGGGCTCGAGCCTGACGCACCAAGACTCAGTTGCAGGTCACGCCGGTCGCATGCACCGGGCAGTAGCCAAACGGATTCTTGTCCAGATACTGCTGGTGATAGTCCTCGGCGTAGTAAAAGTCACCGGCGGGGGCAATCTGGGTGGTGATCCGCCCGTACCCAGCACGGCTGAACTCGGTCTGGAATTGATCGCGTACTCGCTCTGCGGCAGCCAATTGTTCCGGTGAGGTGGTATAGATCGCCGATCGGTACTGGGTGCCGACATCATTTCCCTGCCGCATTCCCTGGGTCGGATCGTGGTCCTCGAAGAAGATCTTGAGCAGCTTCTCATAGCTGGTCTTGGCCGGGTCGTAACAGACCTTCACGGTTTCAGTGTGACCGGTGCGCGCGCTGCACACCTCCTCATACGTCGGGTTGGGGGTGAATCCACCCTGATAGCCCACCGCGGTGTTGGTGACTCCCGGCGTATTCCAAAACAGCTTCTCCGCACCCCAGAAGCAACCCAGGGCAAAGTAGGCGACTTCAGAGCCCTCCGGCACCTGCTGCACCGGGATGCCAAAGATCTCGTGGAAAGTCGGGTTGACCAGGACTGATCTGTCCCGACCCCGGAGTGCCTTATCGGGCTCGACAAGTGAGTTCTTCATGCGCGAGAACAACATGAGATTCAGTCTGCCTTCCTGCACCGCCGTTGGGAACGGCGCTTGCACTTACGCAACGCTGACTGGTCATGAAGATGTTCCCACCGCGACGAGCATCGGCTCGGACCCGCGTAGGCTGGCCGCTTGTGACAACCACGCAAGGCTTTTCCACTCGGGCGATCCATGCCGGACAGGATCCGGATTCTGCGGTTGGGTCGGTCGTACCGCCGATCTATGCAACCTCAACGTTCATCCAGGACAAGGTCGGTGAGGCACGCGGCGGCTACGAATACTCGCGCTCCGCAAACCCGACGCGTACTGCTCTGGAAGAGTGCATGGCCGCGCTGGAAGGCGGCAAGCATGGGTTGGCGTTCGCGAGCGGTCTGGCGGCGGAGGACACCCTGCTGCGGACGATCGCTTCACCGGGAAGTCATTTCGTGGTTCCAGATGACGCGTACGGCGGCACTTTCCGGCTCTTTACTCGGGTCCACAAGCGTTGGGGCGTGGCGGCCGATCCGGCGCATTTGACCCACCTCGACTCCGTTGCCGCGGCGATTACTCCGGGAGAAACCAAAGCGGTCTGGATCGAAACGCCCACCAATCCGTTGCTGAACATTGCCGACATTGCCGCGATCGCCGACTTGGCGCACGCAGCGGACGCGCTTGTCATCGTCGACAACACTTTTGCGACCCCGTACCTGCAACAACCGCTGGAGCTCGGCGCGGATGTGGTGGTGCATTCAACGACCAAGTACTGCGGCGGTCACTCCGACATCATTGGCGGCGCACTGGTCGTCAACGACGATGAGCTCGCAGAGCAGCTCAG
>JBKPEY010000340.1:0-4014 GCA_046744405.1 Actinomycetota bacterium | reverse complement strand
ACCCGGATGCCTGCCGTCGTCGAGCTGGTCAAGGAGCTGACTGGTGGCAAGGAGCCGCACAAGGGTGTCAACCCCGATGAGGTTGTCGCGCTAGGCGCCAGCCTGCAGGCCGGTGTGCTGAAGGGCGAGGTCAAGGACGTGCTGCTGCTTGATGTCACGCCGCTGAGCCTTGGTATCGAGACCAAGGGCGGTGTGTTCACCAAGATCATCGAGCGGAACACCACGATCCCGACGAAGCGCTCCGAGGTCTTCACCACCGCCGATGACAACCAGCCGTCGGTGATGATCCAGGTCTACCAAGGTGAGCGTGACTTCGCGAAGGACAACAAGCCGCTCGGCAACTTCGAGCTGACCGGTCTGCCCCCGGCCCCGCGGGGTGTTCCACAGATCGAGGTCGCCTTCGACATCGACGCCAACGGCATCGTGCACGTGAATGCTAAGGACCTCGCTACCGGCAAGGAGCAGTCCATGCAGATCACCGGCGGCTCCGCGCTTGGCAAGGACGACATCGACCGGATGGTCAAGGAGGCCGAGTCGCACGCCGAAGAGGACCGCAAGCGGCGCGAGGCTGTTGAGCTCCGCAACGAGGCCGACAACCTGGTCTTCCGCACCGAGAAGCTGCTCAGCGAGAACGCCGACAAGATCGACGACGACGTCAAGAAGCCCGTCGAGGAAGCGATCGCTGAGGTCAAGAGTGCTCTGGAGGGCGAGGACAACGAGCAGGTCAAGGCTGCCGTAGAGAAGCTGAACACGACCAGTGCACAGCTGGGTCAAGCCATGTATGCGGCGGCGCAGGCTGCGCAGCAGCAGGCTCCGTCTGAGGCCGGTGAGCCGAGTGCCCACGCCGACTCCAATGGCGAGAGCAGCACGGCTGAGGAGGACGTCGTCGATGCCGAGATCGTGGATGACGACCAGACCTCGAGCGAGGCGCGGTGAGCGAATCCGATCCTGATCATCGGCACGCTGAAGCCGAGTTCGAGCAGCGAGGCCCGACCGTACGGGATCGGCGTCGCATCGATCCGGAGACCTACCAGGTACGGGAGCCGCAGGAAACTGCGGCTCCTGCCGCAGCGGCCCCAGAAACCCCAATACCCGAAACCCCTCCCGTACCAGATCTTGAGGCGGAAGTGAAAGAACTCCAAGACAAGCTCGCCGAGCGAACCTCTGATTTACAGCGGCTCCAGGCTGAGTACGTCAACTACAAACGACGGGTCGACCGTGATCGTGATCTTGCTCGCAAGGTGACGATCGAGGGTGTGCTGAAGGACTTCCTCTCAGTCCTGGACGACGTGCGCTCGGCTCGTGAGCATGAAGAGCTCAACGGTGGCTTCAAGGCGGTTGCCGAGGAGATCGAGCGCGTCACCTCCAAATACGGTCTGGAGAGCTTCGGCGAGGCGGGCGATCCGTTCAACCCGCACATCCACGAGGCGCTGCTGCATGCCCATGCCGACGGTATCGATGGCCCAACCTGCGTAGAGATCTTGCAGCCGGGTTATCGCATTGGGGATCGCATTCTGCGGCCTGCGCGGGTCGCGGTTGCGGAGCCCGAGCCCGAAGAAATGCCTTCCGAGAGTGTCGAAGGGCCGCTTGAGGATGCCACGTCAGACTCAGCCGAGAAGCTCGTCGAGGCAACCGGTGAGCCGGGCGCTGACAAGCCGGATGCCGACGCTGATCAGCGCTGAGCTGCGCTGCGCCGAAGCAGAGGGACACTTTCTTTACGGAACATCCGTCAGGCATCGATAGTTGATCATCGCGAAGGGAGGCGTGGATGAGTACCAAGGACTGGATCGAGAAGGATTACTACAAGGTCCTCGGTGTCTCCAAGGACGCCTCGGCTGAGGAGATCAAGAAGGCGTACCGCAAACTGGCGCGTGCCAACCATCCGGATCAAAATCCCGGCAACACCGCAGCGGAGCAGCGCTTCAAGGAGATCTCCGAAGCCAACGACGTGCTCTCCAATACAGCCAAGCGCAAGGAGTACGACGAAGCTCGGCGGTTGTTCGGCAGCGGTGGCTTCCGCTTTCCGGGCAGTGGTAGCAGGCAGAGCGGTCCATCGGTTGACGATCTTTTCCGCAATGCCGGCGGCGGTCTAGGCGATCTCTTTGGCGGCCTGTTCAACGGCGGACCTACCACCCAGACCACTCGCTTTACCACTACGCGCGGTCCGCGCCGCGGAAGCGACGTCGAGGGCGAGGTCACGGTGGATTTCGTGCAGGCCATCGAAGGCGTCACGGTCGCGATGCAGATGGTCTCCGACACCGCATGTGAGGCCTGTCGCGGTACCGGCGCGCGCGCGGGGACCATTCCCCGGGTTTGCCCGACCTGCGAGGGCAGCGGCATGCAAACCTCAACCTCCGGTGGCGTCTTCGCAGTAACCGAGCCGTGCCGGGAGTGTCGGGGCCGCGGAATGGTCGTCGACGACCCATGCCCGGTCTGCCACGGCTCTGGCCGCGGCAAATCGACCAAGACCATGCAGGTCCGGATTCCGGCGGGAGTTACCGATGGACAGCGGATCCGCCTCAAGGGCCGCGGTGGCGCCGGCGAAAACGGCGGCGCCCCTGGCGACCTCTATGTCACTGTGCACGTACGCCCGCATCCGATCTTCGGGCGCAAGGCTGACAACCTGACCCTCACGGCACCGGTCACCTTCCAAGAGGCCGCCCTCGGGGCTGAGATTGAGGTGCCCACACTGCACGGTGCTCCGGTCAAGCTGCGGGTCCCGCCGGGTACGCCTAACGGACGTACCTTCCGGGTGCGGGGTAAGGGCGTCGGCAAGCGAGACGGCAATCAGGGTGATCTGTTGGTGACCGTCGAGGTCCTGGTGCCCGAGGCGCTCAACGAGCAGGCTCGAGAGGCCTTGAACTCCTACGCTGAGGCGGTCGGTTCGGTGAATCCGCGGGCGAAGCTCTTCGCAGCTAGTTGAGGTGACAGGTGCCTGCTTCAGAGCTGCCGCAGCGAATTGATCACGATGCGCCGGTGTTCGTCATTTCGGTCGCAGCTCACCTTGCTGGGATGCACCCGCAGACGTTGCGAACCTATGACCGGATGGGCCTGGTCTCGCCGCGGCGTACTCCGAAACGTGGCCGACGCTACTCCGCTCGCGATATTGCCCGGCTCCGGCTGATCCAGCGACTCTCCCAAGACGAGGGCATCAATCTAGAGGGCATTCGCCGCATCCTGCACATGCAAGACGACATCGACGAGCTTCATGCCAGAGTCGAGCAGCTGACCGCGCTGCTTGGCGCATTCCAATCGGAGTCCGGAGCACGAGTTTTCACCGCTGATCCGCTCGGCGGAGTGCATCTTGGCCGCCGGGGCCGGCGAGCCCCCCTTGCCCTGCCAGGTCGTCCACTGCCCTAAGCGCAGACTGCCCCGGTCTGCCTCACCCTTGGCCGTCTCCGGGATCCTCTAGGCTAGCTTTAACGCAACTATTGTCTCATTTAGGGGGGAGGTGGGCATGGTGGTGGACAGCACTGTCCGCACGATGACCTGGAACATCTGGTGGAGATTCGGACCGCGCTGGCGAGACCGGCAGCCGGCAATTTCGGAGACGATCCAACGCTTCAGCCCAGACATCGTCGCCTTGCAGGAGGTCTGGAGTACCGACGAGACGACCCAGGCTGACGAGCTTGCGAAGGCGCTAGGCATGTACGCGGTCTTTGCATCACCGTCCTATCCGCCCGCGCCGATAGGCACCGGTGAGCCGGAGTGGGAAGGAGTCGATCTGGGCATTGCCGTGCTGAGTCGCTGGCCGGTCCTCGACGACGATACGGCCATGATGCCCGCACGGCACCGCGCTTGGGATCCAGTGTCGTTGATAGTCCGCGTGGACCATCCAGGCGGCGCGCTGTCCGTCGTCGCGACATGTCTGGACTACGGCGTGCCCTATACCGACGACCGGATCGCCCAAGCGACGTTTGCGGCGGATCTCGCCACCGATCCTCGCTTTGACGGTCCCTGTCCGGTCCTTTTGATGGGCGACATGAACGCAGCAGTCGATTCACCGGTGTTGCG
>JBKPEY010000372.1:0-5368 GCA_046744405.1 Actinomycetota bacterium | reverse complement strand
AGCGAGCGGAGCAATCAAACTCAGAACCAGGTCATGGGATTCCGCAGCCGACCGTTGATCCAGACCATTAGGTGAAGATGGCATCCGGTGGAGAACCCCGTCGTGCCGACGTAGCCGATGACCTGACCCTTGCTGACCCGCTGGCCCACTCGAACGATGTACCGGGACGCATGGTTGTAGCCGGTGGTGACATACCGTCCGCCGATGTAGCCGTGGTCGATCATCAGCCGGTTGCCATAACCAGCGTTGTAGTACCGCTCAGCCACCCGGCCGGCACGTGGGGCACGGATCGGCGTGTCACAGCCAGCGCCGAAATCGGTGCCATCGTGGAGTTTCCAGTAGTGCAGCACCGGATGGAACCGCATGCCGAACGGCGATGTGATGCGAGCCGGCACGGGGAAGGAGAAGCCGTGGCCGGCATCCGACATCGAGGAGCGTCGCGGCTGATGTGTCTGCTTGGCGCTCGAGTGCGATCGGCGGGCGGCGTTGGCCTTTTGTTCGGCTGCTCGTTTCCGCGCTGCAGCGCGCTTTCGCTCGGCTGCCGCCTTGGCAATCCGCGCCGCTATCCGCTTTTCGACCGACGCCCGCTCCTTGATCAACTGTGAGTAGCGGGCCCTGTCTTGGGCCACGTCGTCTGCAGCCGCATCCTCGGCGGATTTGCGCTGGCTGAGTAGTTGGCTAACGGTGGCTTCCTCAGCGGCGGCGCGAGACTCCAGCTTCTTTTTGATCTTGAGATTGGCCGCGGCATCGCGCCGTGCTGCCGCTACTTTGGCTTCCAGCTCGGCCTGTCGGATGCGTGCAGCGTTGAGCTGACTCTGCATCAGTGTCAGTCGATCGATCTGGGCTTGAGCCGTGTCAAACAGGGTGGTCGACCACTGTAGGCGGGTCTGCCAGTCTTCGGTGGAGTTTGGATCGACCAGCACCGCGATGGGCAACAGATTCGTCTGCTTTTGGTACTGATCGCGGATCATCTGACCGGCCTTGGCCTGCTCCGCGTCCAACCGAGCCTGTCCGGCAGCGACGGCAGCAACGGCCGCGGTCAGGTCGGCCCGAGCCTGCCGTAGCTTCGCCGCCATCTGGAGGTCCTTCGCCTCAGCGTCGGATAGTTCCTGGCGGGTCGTGGTTAACTTCGCAGTTGCGGCATCCAGCTTGCTCTGTGCCTTGTCAACGGCAAGTGCCGCAGCGCTCAGTGTCTCAGTGGATTCATTGAGATCGCTCTTGGTCTTGGTGATTTGCTGCTTGACCCGCGCCCGATGTGTGGTGAGTTCGTCGGCGAAAGCTTGGGGACCAAGTAGGGCGAAGGCGAGCGCCGACGCAACAGCAACGGCAAGTGCCGTGCAGGCGGTGCGCCTACCGGTGAGGCAGACCGCTGATAGATGTGCAGTTATACCCGTGGACGTCGGCGGCGTCGCGGGAGGTTTTCTCCTCCCGGTCAGCCTGGCGAAGCGACCAGCATGCTGAGGTGCTTCGCTGTCGTCCGGAACGTCCTCGCGGACGTAGGGAAGGTCCGGAACCACAGCTTTCCCCAATCCAATTTTCGGTTGTAGGTGACCGCGCGCTCCCGCGTTGGTGTCACCGACTGCGACTGCACGCGGCCTCGGCATGGTAGGCAGGTCGCTACTGGCCGTGGAATCACCGAAACGCCGAAATGCGCATTTCGTCGTCGATCAGACGTCAAGTCTCACTTGATACTTTAGTGAATGTTGATTATTTGTGATGCTATTGAGACCAGAGTGATGTAGCGGAGCTAAATCAGGCTGGGGCCTGAAAAGATCAGACGCGGAGATAGCGCCTGGTCGTCACAATTGTTGGGATGACGGCAAGTACGACCCCGACGACAACGACGCCAAGCATGGCAAGGGCCGTCTGTTGCCACCCGATCCAGGCGACGAACCGGATCGAGTTTCGCACCCCGCGAATGATCCCGAAGTAAACCCCGGCCGCCATGGTTAGACACGCCAGCGCGACGCCGATCAGCGCCGAGATCACGGCTCCGAGCAGGAAGGGCACGGTGATGTAGAAGTTGCTCGCTCCAACCAAGCGCATGATGCCAATCTCGCGACGTCGCGCAAAGGTCGCAAGGCGAATGGTGTTGCCAATCTGCAGAGCTGACGCGAGAAGCAGCAATACCGATGCGCCCGCAGTTGACCACTGCAACACGTTCAACGCTCGGAAGAAGGGATCAAGTAACTGGTGCAGATCTTGTACCTTCTGGACACCTTTGAGCCCGACCACCGAGCTGACCACGCCTTGGTATTCCTCCGGGTTCTTCAACTTGACGCGGTATGACTCCTGCATCTGATCCACCGTGAGGGAATCCTGGATCGGGCTGCCTTCGTAGGCTCTCTGGAATTCGTTGAACGCCTCTTGTTTAGTCTCGAAATAGATTCCCTCTGGCGCTACCTCGGGATTGGCCTCCAGCGTTCGGTAGATCTCTGCCTTCTGCGCCTCCGTTACATCCTGGCCCGGATCGCACTGGTCCCCACGAGTGTCCTTGGCGCAGAGGAAGATCGAGATTTCGATCTTGTCGTACCAACGACCCTTCATCAGCTCGACCTGCTGGCTCGCGAGCAGACCCGCCCCGAACAGTGACAGTGACACCCACATGGTCATGATGACCGCCAGGGTCATGGTCAGGTTTTGCCGAAGCCCTGCACGGGTCTCGGACATGATGTGGCGGAAACGCATTAGATATCCCTAATCGCAATCACTGGTAGCCGTACACGCCTCGGCTTTGATCTCTCACGACTTCTCCGTCGTCCAACTCGATCACCCGCTTGCGCATTTGGTCCACGATGGTGGAGTCATGGGTCGCCATCAGGACCGTGGTGTCGGCGCGGTTGATGCGATCAAGCAGCTTCATGATGCCGACGCTCGTCGCAGGATCGAGGTTTCCCGTCGGCTCGTCAGCGATCAAGATCATCGGCCGGTTGACGAAGGCGCGGGCAATTGCGACGCGCTGTTGCTCACCGCCCGACAGCTCTTCAGGCAGCCGGTTGCCCTTGCCACCCAGCCCAACGAGTTCGAGCACCTCAGGAACCACTCGTTTGATGGTTGAGGCTGGCTTGCCGATCACCTGTAGAGCGAAGGCGACGTTCTCGGTCACGGTCTTGTTGGGCAGTAGCCGGAAGTCCTGGAAAACGGTGCCGATCTGGCGGCGCATCGCCGGGATCTTCCAACTGTGCAGCTTGTTGAGCTCCCGACCTGCCACGAACACCTTGCCCGTGCTCGCCCGCTGCTCGCGCAGAATCAGTCTCAGGAACGTCGATTTGCCCGAACCTGATGCACCGACCAAGAAGACGAACTCTCCCTTGTCGATGTCGACATTGATGTTGTCCAGCGCCGCGCGACGCTGGCCGTCGTAGGTTTTGGATACGTTTTCAAACCGAATCACGGTGAAGCTTCCCCCGAGATAGACAGGCACCTCTTGACCTGCGGACGCTGGACGACCAGAGACGAGTCTAAGTGAAGGTTTGGTAACGGAGCACGATCCCCCGTATCAGCCCGTCATTTGAGCCCAACCTGTCCAACTAGGACGCCAGGTCTTCAGGCTGAGCTGCTCGTCTTGCGCCAGCGGATCTCAGACTCGATGAAACCGTCCAGGTCGCCGTCGAAGACCGCATCCGGATTGGATACCTCGTAGTCGGTCCGCAGGTCCTTCACCATCTGATACGGATGCAGCACGTACGAGCGCATCTGAGAACCCCAGCTGTTGCCGCCGTCACCTCTCAACGCATTGAGTTCGGCCTCACGCTGTTGCCGAGCCCGTTCCAGTAAGCGGGACTGCAACACGCGGAGCGCCGCTGCTTTGTTCTGCAGCTGCGATTTCTCGTTTTGGCAGGACACCACGATGCCGCTCGGCAGATGGGTCACGCGTACCGCAGAGTCGGTCGTGTTCACGCTTTGGCCGCCGGGGCCAGAGGACCGGAACACGTCAATACGCAGATCCGATTCGGGAATGTCGATGTGGTCGGCTGCCTCGGTGACGGGAAGTACCTCGACCCCCGCGAATGAGGTTTGGCGCCGGCCCTGATTGTCGAATGGTGAGATCCGTACCAGCCGATGCGTGCCCTGTTCGGCCGACAAGGTTCCGTACGCGAAGGGCGCCTTCACCTGGAATGTCGCCGACTTGATGCCCGCCTCCTCGGCGTAGGAGGTGTCGTAAACCTCGGTCGGGTAGCGATGGCGTTCCGCCCAGCGCAGGTACATGCGCAGCAGCATGGCGGCGAAGTCGGCAGCGTCCACACCGCCTGCCTCGGAGCGGATGGTAATCAGGGCCTCACGCTCGTCGTACTCACCAGAAAGCAGGGTGCGTACTTCGAGAACCTCGATCGCCTTCTGCAGCGCTGCGAGAGTTTCGGCCGACTCGATAAGGCTGGCTTGATCACCTTCCTCCTGCCCCAACTCGACTAGCACACCAAGATCGTCCAGCTGAGAACGCAACCCAACTACACGATCCACTTCGGCTTGCAAAGCGGATAGTCGCGATGTCACGCGTTGGGCATTGTCGGGGTCATCCCACAGATCGGGGGCAGCTACCTGCTGCTCTAACTCCGCGATCTCGGCACGCTTGCGATCAGGATTGACCACGGCCTCAATCGAGCTCAATGCCTTATCCAGGTCAGCGAGCGCGACGGCGAAGTCAGGTCCAGCCACAAAGATCCACTCTACTTGGCCATCCGGCACAGTCCGGCTCCGAGCGAGCAGGTGCATGGCGACTCAGCGCTCAATCGTCAGCGCTCAATCATCAGCGCTCAATCATCAGCGTTGGGCAACTCCTCGATACGGACGAACCGCTCTTCGCCGGCCGGCCGACGCGGAGGCCAGTCGCTCACCCAGAGGACCGCGAACGCCGCAAGGGAGCAGGCCAGCGCCAGCACAGGGCCAAGCACGAATAACCACACCACCACGCACCCCACGAGATTTAGCAGTAGCACTGCCACCGCCCAGCGCCGATTGAGATGGCCGTGCCGACCGCGCCACGCCGCGTAGCCAATCCAGGGAACCATTGCCAGCAGGATTGCGATCCACGCGAATGCCGACATCCCATGGCTGAAGGCGCCCGAAACCAGTCGAATCATCGCTATCAGGCTGACCAGGCCGGTCAGAGCCCCGAGGGCCGCGGCGAGGTTTTTATTGGGCACGCGCACTCCAGTGACCGTATTCATGAGCTGCAAGCGTCGGCACTGCGCGAGCTGCTCCATAACTCTCGTCAATTGGTCGAGCCTGAACCGACACACTAGTCTTGTCCGCTGCGTACATGTGGCAGCGACCCGGGAGCATAGCTCAGTTGGTAGAGCACTTCCCTTACAAGGAAGGGGTCAGCAGTTCGAGTCTGCTTGCTCCCACCGCCGTTATGCCTAGTGAG
>JBKPEY010000354.1:0-10544 GCA_046744405.1 Actinomycetota bacterium | reverse complement strand
TGGCTGGAGTACCGGAGAACTGGCCGGCCAGGACCGCATGCCCGGAGTGGGAGGTGCGCGACATCGTCGGGCACATCGTTGACACCACTGAGGCCTACTTCGAGGGATTCGATGCAGCCCGGGGTCACGCCGAGGTGGATCCTGCCTACGGGCTAGTTGGTATGGCCAAACGTGCCGAGGAGCAGGGCAAGTCGTTCCGTGATCTTCCTCAGAAGGAGATGGTCGACCGGCTGCAAACCGACTTCGACAAGATCATGGGCATCTTCGAGTCCCTGACGCCCGAGGACTGGACGGGACTTATGGTGCCGCACTTTTACATGGGTCCGGTGCCGGCGTTCTTCTACCCCGCCTTCCAACTGATGGATTACGGCATCCACTCTTGGGACATCCGCGAAGGCTCTGGACGTGAACACGGCTTGCACAGCGACGTGGCGGATCTGCTGGTGCCATTCATGTTCGGAATCTGGGCAGGGACCATACGCTCGACTTCAGATATCGAACCGTTCGACATCGGCGTACGCGTGACAACCGGTCCGAACGCCGGCGACACCCGCATTAGCGTCTCTTCAGACGGCATGACGTATGAGCAGAAAGACATCAGCGACCTCCCAGCCGTGATCGAGTTCGATCCCGGCAGCTTCGTGCTGACCGCGTTCGGCCGCTTCAACGGTGGGACGGTGCGTGGGAACAAGGCGCTGGCCGACCGGTTCCTCGGCATGTTCTTCCGAATCTGAATCAAAGACAAGATCGTGCGCGTTTTGGGGTTGTAGTGAACCGTGAAACGCGCACGATCCTTGGCTGAGGGTGATCATGACCGCCGCCTACCTGTACGACGCGGTACGGACGCCGTTTGGCCGGTTCAATGGCGCATTCGCCGGCGTGCGGCCAGACGACCTGGCCTGCTATGTGATCACGGCCCTGCTGGAACGCAACCCACGGTTGGACGCCACCGCTGTCGATGAGGTGATCTTGGGCAACGCGAATGGGGCAGGTGAGGACAACCGCAACCTGGGCCGGATGGCCAGCCTGCTGGCCGGGCTGCCGGTCACCGTTCCGGCGACCACGGTCAATCGGCTCTGCGGCTCAAGTCTGGATGCGGCCATGATCGCTTCGCGCAGTATCGAGACCGGCGACGCGAAGATCATCATCGCCGGCGGCGCGGAGTCGATGACCAGATCACCTTGGGTGTTGATGAAACCGGATCGCCCGTTTCCCGCTGGCGATATCACAGCGGTCTCGACCGCCCTCGGCTGGCGGTTGATCAACAAGCGCATGCCAGCGGAGTGGACTGTGTCGCTGGGCGAAGCCAACGAGCAGCTCCAGGAAAAGCTCGACATCTCTCGCGAGCGGCAGGACGCCTTCGCCTTCCGCTCTCACCAGCTCGCCCATCAAGCCTGGGAGGACGGCTTTTACGACGATCTCGTAGCGCGAGTGCCCGAGGTCGAACTTGCTCGTGATGAGGGCATCCGTGCCGACACCACACCCGAAAAGCTGGCCGCTCTGCAGCCGGCGTTTCGCCCAGACGGAACGATCACCGCCGGCAATGCCTCGCCACTCAACGACGGCGCAGCCGCGCTACTGCTGGGTTCGGAGCAGGCGACCGGCATGATCGTCGGCGAACCCATCGCGCGAATCGCCGGCCGCGGGGCAACGGCGTTGGAACCGCAGATGTTCGGCTATGCCCCGGTGAAAGCCGCCGAGCTCGCGCTCCGGCGCGCCGGCATCGGCTGGAGTGAGGTTGGTGCGGTGGAGCTCAACGAGGCGTTCGCTGTGCAGTCTCTAGCCTGCATCGACGCCTGGGGTGTTGATCCGGAGATTGTGAACAGCAAAGGTGGCGCAATTGCCATCGGACATCCACTTGGCGCGTCGGGTGCACGGATTCTCGGCACGCTAGCGAAGATCTTGCACAACGAGGGTCAGCGCTGGGGCGTTGCGGCGATCTGCATTGGCGTCGGGCAGGGCCTTGCCGTGGTTCTTGAGAACCTCAACACCCGGCCGAGGTTGGCATAGATGGTCAGCGTGGCTGCCGACGCCGACGAGGCGGTCGCGGGTATCCAGGACGGATGCACCGTGCTGATTGGCGGATTTGGCCCGGCCGGCCAGCCGGTGGAGTTGATCGACGCTCTGATTCGCAGTGGAGTGCAAGATCTGACTGTCGTCAACAACAACGCCGGCAATGGTCGCGTCGGACTGGCCGCCCTACTTTCCAATGGTCAGGTCCGCAAGATCATCTGCTCATTTCCCCGGCAAGCCGACTCCTACGTCTTCGACGAGCTCTACCGAGCGGGCAAGGTGGAGCTCGAGCTGGTGCCGCAGGGCAATCTCGCCGAACGTATGCGGGCCGCCGGTGCTGGCATTGGGGCCTTCTACTCCCCCACCGGAGTCGGAACACCTCTCGCCGAAGGCAAGGAGCTGCGCACCATTGATGGCCGCGATTACGTCCTGGAGTATCCGATAAAGGGCGATGTCGCGCTGATCAAGGCATTCCGCGCCGACACTCTGGGCAACCTGGTTTATCGAAAGACAGCGCGAAACTTCGGCCCCGTTATGGCCACGGCGGCGGAGACAACTGTGGTACAGGTCAGCGAGATCGTCGAATCTGGCGGACTCGATGCCGAGGCGGTAATCACTCCAGGGATCTTCGTCGATCGCATGGTCAAGATCGCCGCGGTCAGCCCATTGGCTGCAATCGGGGCAGCCGGATGATCGCCCAGCCAGCGTTCGATGTCACCCGCCCGCTTGGTCGAGATGATGTTGCCCGGCTGGCCGCGGCGGACATCCCGCCCGGCTCGTATGTGAACCTCGGCATTGGCCTGCCCACCCGAGTCGGTGACTTCCTGGATCGGAACAGCGGAGTGATTTTGCATACCGAGAACGGAATGCTCGGCATGGGTCCACAGGCGTATGGCGAGGATATCGATCCGGATCTGATCAACGCCGGCAAGCTGCCGGTGACCGAGACTCCTGGCACATCCTATTTCCATGCCGCCGATTCCTTCGCCATGATGCGCGGTGGGCATCTCGATGTCTGTGTGCTCGGCGCCTTTCAAGTCTCCTTCGACGGTGACCTGGCCAACTGGCACACGGGTGCTCCCGACGCTATCCCGGCGGTAGGCGGTGCCATGGATTTGGCCAGAGGTGCGAAGAACGTTTTCGTCCTGATGACCCTGTTCGGCAAAGACGGCTCGCCGAAGCTGGTGCCGACATGCAGTTATCCCCTCACCGCAGTTGGCTGCGTTAGCCGTGTCTACAGCGAGTACGGCGTCTTCCTGCTGACCGATCACGGCGTGGTCGCGCGGGAGACGTACGGAATAAGCCGCGGCGATCTTGCGGCACGGCTGGAGATCACCTTCCAGGACGCCTGAACATCAGGCCCCAAAATGTCAACGAACCAAACTCACCCTTGTCGAGATGCAGGAGGTGATGAAACGCTCGTCGTATCGATCAAGGATGGGCAGGTGCTATGGAAGAACCGCGCAAGTTGTACCGCAGCCGAAATCAACGCATGCTGGGCGGCGTATGTGGCGGCCTAGCAGAGTACTTCAACCTCGACACGACGCTGATCCGAGTGCTCTTTCTCGTCTTGGCCGTGTTTGGGGGAACGGGACTGGTGATCTATGTCGTTATGTGGCTCATCGTCCCCGATGTCAGCAAGGCCTAAGCTGCGGCAAGATCAACTTCGGCTCGCTTTTGACGCGAGATCGGACGCCGATATCCCCCATCAAGGGTGATGCCCGCTGCGGTCAAAGGTGCTTCACTCAGCCCATGTGCAGATGGATGGCCTATTCGGGAGACCCGATTCTTGCCCACGAGCTATTGTTCCGGCCGGATCATTCGATCATCGACCAGAGCCTGCATTCCCGCCTCGGGGTTGAAACCACCAACGGCGACGGCTTCGGTATCGGCTGGTACGGCGATGGCGCCGAACCTGCGGTGTTCAAGAGCATCGAGCCGGCCTGGAACGACCGCAACCTACGGGAGGTCGCGACCGAGATTCGGACGCGGGTGTTCTTCGCGCATATCCGCGCCTCGACCGGTACGCCCGTGCAGCGGACCAACTGCCATCCGTTTCGGCATGGGCGCTGGCTGTTGATGCACAACGGTGTGTTGCGCGACTTCCACAAAGTCAAGCGCGACCTGCTCCTGGCAGTCGATCCGATCTTGTATCCCGACATTGAGGGATCGACCGATTCAGAAGCCTTGTTTTTCTTGGCATTGACGTTCGGCTTAGCCGATGACCCGTTCGACGCGGTTGCCCGTGCCATCGGTCTGGTGGAGAAGATCGGCCATGATCACGGAGTGGAATACCCCTTCCAAGGCACCGTGGCCACGACCAATGGCGAGTCCATCTGGGCCTTCCGCTACTCCAGCGAAGGCAAGAGCCGGTCGCTTTTCTACTCGACCAACGTTGCGACGCTTCGGCAATTGCATCCTGAGGTGGAGATCCTGCATGGCTTGGGTGAGGAGACGCGGCTGGTGGTCTCTGAGCCACTCGGCAACCTACCCGGAGCCTGGAACGAAGTACCCGAGTCCGCAGCTGGCGTGATCAGACCCGGTACCGACGAGATGCGTTCTTTTAGTCCGATCGCCCCCTAAGCAGGAATCGGGTTCTCTTAGGAGCTCGCGTCGGACGAATGAGCTGCGGCCATGGCGAGCCGCATCGCCTCGCTCAGGCTGACTGGCGCCACCACCTCGGCCGGCAGTGACGTGGTACCCCAGCCGGGTCCGCCAGCCAAGACCAAGAGAGGACGGCCAGAACCGGTCAGCAGCATGTGCAACTGACCGACATCGGCCGTCTCCTCGGCCTGCGACCACAGCAGAACAACCGCTGGTCCAGTCCGGGCAACCGAGTCAATCAAGGCCGCCGGCGGAACCCGTGCGCCGAGCATGCGGCAGGCCACGCCAGCCTGAGCGAGCGCAGCCGCTAGAGCCTCCAACGGCAGACTGTGCTGCTCCTCGTCGGCGCACGCCAGCAAGATGCGAACCGGCGTAGTCGATGTTGGCCTCGGCACTGCGCCGAGCACCTCGGAGGTGGTACCCGACAGCAGATGCTCGACGTCCACCAGATGCCGGCTGACCCCAGGCCGCCTGCCGATACCGATCAGGACCGGCCGCATGACGTTGTCCCATGTCGACACGACGCCGTCTGCCTGAATGGCCTGCTCGAGCATGCTCCGCATGCTGCCTGAATCCAGACTCATTGCCGCGCGGGCCAAGCCGCGGGCCGCGGGACCGACTCGCCCTAGCGGGATCGTGGAGCCGCCGCCGGCACGGGCGCGCGGCGTTGGTGCCCCACGCCGGCTCGACGACTGAGCCACCGTCGATGCCTTGGCCGGATCGTGCAGGACTTCCTCCGGAGCGACGCGGGCCCAGCGTGCCGCTTGAGCCGGCGGGACTCCTTCGGCGGTGAGTCGCTGCATGATCGCCAGACGGGCCAGATCGTCAGTGGTGTAGCGGCGATGGCGTCCGGGAACGTGACGACGGGGCCCGAGTCCGTAGCGCTGGTGCCACGTCCGCAAGGTGGTAACCGCGATACCGAGACGCTTGGCGACCGCACCAGCGCTCAGGCCGTCATCGACCACCCGACGGCTCCGCTGGCTTGGCCGGATCCAAGTTGGACTCGTGCCGTGCCAGCCGCGCAATCACTCCGGCCAGCCACGGCGCGTAGCTCTCCGGACTGGCGCCAAGGGAGTTTTTGATCTGACGCCTGTTCAGCCACCTGAGCTCGGCAACCTCGTTGGGATCGGGCGCCAGCGATACGTCGGAGGGCACTCGTCCAACCAGCACGTGGTCGTATTCGAACTCCACTCGGCCAGCGATCGGATCCTCCGCGTAGTAAAGATAGACACCGGCGTCGGAAAGTGCGACTGGTCCGAGCCCGAGCTCTTCACGAATTCGCTGGTTGGCCGCATCGAAAACGGATTGTTCCGGTGATGGGTGCCCGCAGCACGCATTTGCCCACAGGGATGCGAATCGGGTTTTCGCCGGGGACCGGCGCTGCAGCAAGATCCGCCCGGAGTCGTCAGTCAGAACCACAGAGAACGCCCTGTGCAGTCGGCCCGGCGCTTGGTGCGCCTCTTCGACAGTTCGAACCCCCAACGGCCGGCCCGTCCGGTCGACGAGCTCGACTGGGTGGCTTTCCCGCAAGCTCAGGCTAGCCATCACAACGATCCACGACCGGGGCTGCCATCATGCCCGCCGAGACGTCGCGCTGATAGCAAGATCCGCAAGTGCTGAGCGGGAGGCGGCCTCGATCGGCGCACCGGCCAGCGCGTCCATGGCGATCTCTGTCCGACGCACGACCATCGCTTCCACGGCATCGACGGCCCCGGTCTCTGCCACGACATCCGCCAACTGCGCCAGGTCCGCCGCGTCGCCAGGCGGCTGACGCAGCGCCTTCCGCTGAGTCGGTGTGGCCAGCCGCCGCGCGAGCAGCAACAACACGGTCGGCTTGCCGGTCCGCAAATCATCTCCGGCTGGCTTGCCGGTGACTGACGGATCACCGAAGACACCGAGCAGATCATCGCGTAGCTGGAACGCCTCGCCGACGGCTGCGCCATAGGTCCGGTACGCGTCCGCGACCACGACGGGCGGTTCCTCGACGGCGAGCGCCGCTCCCAGCAGCAGCGGACCGGTGACTGTATATCCAGCCGTCTTGAGGCGCGCCACCCGCAATGCCCGATCCACCGACCAGATATTGGACTCAGTGTCGCTGAGCACATCAAGATATTGGCCAGCGATAGTCGCAATTCGCATCTCGTCATAGTGACGACGGGCAGCCAACAGAGCCCCCGTCGGCACCCTCGCTTCCAACTGAATCCGGTCGGCCCATACCAGCAGTAGGTCCCCGAGAAGCACGGCACCGGCCGAACCGAACCAGTCCGCGGATCCACCACGCCCAGCGGCAGCGTGTTCGGCGGCGAGTACCTGATGGGCGGTAGGACGCCCACGACGAGTGGCCGAGCCGTCCATCACGTCGTCCTGGACAAGTGCGAACGCGTGTAACAACTCCAGTCCGGCCAGAGCAGGCACGACAGCGTCCAGCTCGGGGTTCCGGCCCGACAGACCTCGCCAGCCCCAGTACGCAAACGTTGGCCGCAGCCGCTTGCCGCAAGCCAAGACGCAGCTACGCGCGAGGTCCATAAGCGCCGCCAGTGCTGGATCGGCGGACTTGAGCGCGACGGATTCCCGGGCGAGGAAATCAGACAGCGTCGCCTCTATCGCACTGTGCAAAGCCCCAGCCTCGTCAATCGCTGAGAACTCCACGCGATCGAGTTGACCTGCGGCCATGAACGGAGCTCGCGAGTCATCCTCAGAGCGCGGGGCGGCAGCCAGGATGCCGCCGGCCATGGGATTCGGCACGACGACGATCCTACCGTAAACTGCGTATTGCGTCGATTACTGAGTCGATTTGAAGCTAATTTGGGGAGTTGTGTCATGGAAGCCACGCGGCTTAGCGGCGGCGCAGCCTGATGCGGACCGTCATTGTTTTGTTCACCCGGGATCTGCGAGTCGCCGACCATCCCGCGCTGGTGGCCGCCTGCGCGCATGCAGAGACAGTCGTGCCGCTCTACGTCCTGGACCCGGTGCTGGCAGATCGATCAGCCAACCGCGACCGGTTCCTGCATCAGAGCTTGGCCGACCTACGCTCGGCGCTGATCAGACGAGGTGGCGACCTCGTCATCCGTCGTGGCGATCCGGTTGCGGAGACGATCAAGCTCGCGCGTGACGTCGGCGCTGAGGCGATCGGCATCTCCGCGGATGTCAGCCGTTATGCGCGGCGGCGGGAACAGAGACTGGTCGCTGACTGTGATCGACACCGGTTCAGGCTCGGGATCTTCCCAGGTCTGACAGTTGTGGACCCGGGAGCTCTCAAACCCTCCGCCAGTGATCACTACCGCGTCTTCTCGCCCTACCATCGCGCTTGGCTCGCTGCTACCTGGCGCAAAGAGGCGGCTGCACCGGAAAGTGTCAAGCTGCCTGCTGGCATCGAGGTCGGCGGCCCGCTGCCCGATCCTCCGATCGGGGAGTCGCCGATGGCCGCCAGCGGTGGCGAGACGGCAGCGCACCGCCAGCTGGAGGAGTGGCTTGATCATGTTCCGAAGTACGGAGAGACACATAACGATCTGGCGGCTGATACGACCTCGCGCCTGAGCCCATACCTGCGGTTCGGCTGCCTATCACCGCTGACGCTTGCCAACAGCGCCCGAAGTCGAGCCGAGTCCGAGCCGTATCTGCGGCAGCTGTGCTGGCGTGACTTCTACTACCAAGTGGCCAATGCGTTCCCCGATCTGGCGACACGCGCGTACCGCCCAGGGGCGACGGAGCCATGGCGCGACAATCCGGAGGCGTTGGCAGCCTGGGCTGAGGGACGCAGTGGAGTGCCGATCGTGGACGCCGGCATGCGTCAGCTGCGGGCTGAAGGCTGGATGCACAATCGAGCGCGACTCGTGACCGCGTCCCATCTCACCAAGCAACTTGGCATCGACTGGCGGTTGGGCTATGCCGAGTTCGGACGGTGGCTGCTCGACGGCGACCTGCCGAACAACGCCGGAAACTGGCAATGGGTCGCTGGCACTGGCAATGACACCCGCCCGTATCGACGATTCAACCCGCAACGACAGGCCGAACGGTACGACCCGAGCGGCGCGTACGTCGCGCGGTACATCTAAGTTGGCGTGGGCCTCCTCGAGGAGGTCAGCTATCACTGATCAAACGCTCATACTATCTGCGTGCGGATTCGCTTTCCGATCAAGACACCCAGGTTGACCATCAGGCCGATGCAGCTTGACGACGCCGAAGCGCTGCTGGCCGTTTACGGCGATGTGGAGACAATGCAGCATCTGAACTCCGATCTACCCTCCACTGTCGAGCAGGCACGGAAATGGGTCCAGACCAAGATCAACCTTTTTGATCAAGATGATCAGTTGAGTCTCTGGACGGTGATCCATAGCGAGTCTGGGCAGATCGTTGGTGATGTTGGGCTGCAGCATGAAGACTACGGCTCTGGTCCGCTCGTGGGTCTCGGCGGCCGCGGGAACCGACACTTCTGGCGTCAGGGACTCGGCTTCGAGGCAGCCAGCGCCACCATTGCCGCCGGATTCGAACAACTTCTGCTGCCAGTGATTGGCGCAGAAACTCGACCCGAGAATGTCCCGGCTCAGGCGTTATTGATCAAACTCGGCCTGCGGCCGGCCGGAACCAACACCGAGGGCTGGCCGGTCTATCAGATCACTCGGGAAGACTGGCTGCTTGGGCTGCGTTCCAAGATCACCTAGACGACGAGAGTCCTTGTCTCCCACTGGCCCTCGCCGAGCAGGGTGAGCTCGTTGGAATGGAGTCCTTCCAGACTGCTTCGATGGCCGACGCTTACCACGGTGCAGTCGGGCAGCCGCTCGCGTACCAGCTCATAGATCGCATGCTCCATGCCTTCATCGAGGGCCGAGGTTGTTTCGTCGAGAAACACCAACGACGGTTTTGCGAGCAGGATCCGACCGAACGCCAGCCGCTGCTGCTCGCCAGGTGAGAGCGTCTTAGACCAATCGGTCTCCAGGTCGAGCCTGTCGACGAGGTGCCCGAGCTGCATCGCACGCAGCGTTTGGGTGGCCTCATCATCGCCGAGTGTTTCGGCGGGTAACGGATAAGCAAGGGCGGTGCGCAAGGTGCCGAGCGGGAGGTACGGCTGCTGACCGCAGAACATAGCCTGTCCATCCAGCGGCCGCTCAATCGATCCGTTGACGTAAGGCCACAAGCCGGCGAGGCTACGCAGCAGGGTGGTTTTGCCACTGCCGGATGGCCCTCTGACCAGCAACGACTCTCCGCCGTCCAGGTTGAGATCAAGGTCGGTCAGCAACGGTCGGCCATCAGGCAGACGGACGTCGAGGTCGCGAACACCAAGTCCTGCAGCTCGCTCTTCCGTCACCGGAGCCGGCAAAGCGCGCGCCTCCTCATTGGCATCCAGCAGCTGGGTGAGCCGGTTCAAAGATGCCCGATAGCTGGCGAAGTCGTCGTAGGCAAGCCGGAAGAACGACAGAGCGCCCTGAACCTGTGAAAACGCAGTTGCGGTCTGGGTGACATCGCCCAAGGTGATCTCTTGACTGAAGAATCGCCGAGCCTGGATGACAACCGGAAACACCACCGCGATCTGGCTGATCACAAGGTTGAACCCCTGAAACTTCATGCTGCGGAACACGATCGCCCAGGTGTTGGCGATGACAGCCGCGAAGCGTGTCATCAGCCCGGCGTTCTCCACCGGCTCCCCACGGTAGAACGCAATGTTCTCAGAGTTGTCACGGATCCGCACCAGGGCATAGCGGTAGGACGCAGTCAGAAGCTCATTCAGGAAGTTCAGCCGGATCAGGGGCCTGCCGATGCGTATCGCGAAGACTGTCGCGATGATCACGTAAAGGTACGCAAGGAACACCATTGCCCGTGGAATCTGGAGTCCGAAGACGGTGAGCGGCCCCGACAGAGACCAAAGAATGATGGTGAAGGAGACCAGCGACACAACCGATGAGACCGCTCCCAACGCCAGGGACTGCGAG
>JBKPEY010000343.1:0-3876 GCA_046744405.1 Actinomycetota bacterium | reverse complement strand
CTGCCGCTCCGACAAGGTAATCGCGTGCAGGCCGCGGACTGCCTGCTCGGCCGGAATATCGGCGACCCCATCCCAGCCCGAGCGATGATCACCAACCGAGGCCACAAGATCGATCACCATGCCGTCGGGATCACGGAAAGTAAGAACCTCTTCATCATCGCGGGTACGCGGCGGGTCGAAGTCGACACCGAGCTTCTTAAACCGCTCCTGCCACCAGCCGATCGCCGAGCCGGGAACGCTGAATGCTGTAGCCGTCGTCATTCCGGCACCCTGGCGGCCCTGCGGGACACCCGGCCAGGGAAAGAAGGTAAGCAAGCTTGATGGGCTGCCCTTTTCATCGCCGTAGTACAGGTGATAGGTGTCCGGTGCGTCGAAGTTGACAGTCTGCTTGACCAGGCGCAGTCCCAGCGCTTTGGTGTAAAAATCCACATTGGATTGGGGGTCTGTGGCAATCGCGGTTACGTGGTGTAAGCCGTGTGGGCTGACCTGCGTCATGATCTTCGATTCCTCTCCGCTTACGGCCTCTTACCCAGGTACGCCTGCAACAACAGATACTTGACATCTTCCTCCGCGAAGTCTCTCGGGTTCGATACCGGGGCTGTGCCAGCTCGGGGGGCGACGATCTTGGCGACCGCCTCGATGGCGTCCGGCTCCAAGCCCAACTTGGATAGCGAGGTTGGCGCACCCAATTGCGTGGCGAGATCAAACATTGCGGGAGCAACTGCTACTGGCTCGCTGACGTCCAGGGCGCGCGCTGCGCGACCGAAAGGACCTGAAGCAGCCGGTGCATTGAAAGCTGCGACCTGCGGCAGCAATGCGCTGTGGGTCCCGGCATGGGGCAGCTGGTATCGGCCGCCGAGTACATGGGCGAGCTTGTGATGCAGACCCATTGTGGTGCTGCCAAGTGCCCAGCCGGCTAGCCAAGCACCCCGCAGCGCGGCTGTTCGGGCCTCGAGGTCATCCGGTTCGCTGACCGCACGCGGCAGACCGGATGCCAAGGTCCGAATGGCTTCCTCAGCGACCTCCAACGACAGCGCCGTGCTGTCGGGCGCGTAGAGGGATTCCACGGCATGAGCGAGGGCGTTCATCCCGCTCGCTGCTGTCAGCTCCGGCGGCATCGAAACCGTCAGTGCCGGGTCGTAGACAACGATGCGCGGCAGGACCCGCAAGTCCCGACCGGTGATCTTCTCACCTTGATCAGATTGCCCCCAGATCGGAGTCATCTCGCTGCCGGCGTAGGTGGTGGGCACGGCAAGGATGGGCAGCCCGGTGTCTCTGGCGACAGCTTTGGCTAGCCCGGTTGCCGAGCCGCCGCCGATCGAGACCAGTACCCCGACCCTCGCGCCCTGCGCCTGCCGAAGAGCCCGCTCAGCGATCTTGACCGGCACATGCTGTGCTACCTCTGAAATCCGCCAAGCAAGATCATCGCCAAGCTGCTCGCTTACCGTCTCAGCAGCCTCGGCCTCATGGCGCCCGGCGATGATCATGATGCGAGTGCCGAGAGTGCGGGCCTCAGCTGCCACCTGATCAAGTCTGCCGGGCCCGAACACAATCTGGACGGCATGATCCTCGCCGACGGCGGCTGCGAAGGTGAACGGCTGTGCATCCGATCCCGGCAGCGTCACCGTATTCCTCCGCCTCTCCAAAAAGCAGCCTAACGTGACCCTTCACATCCGAGAGCCAGCCCATGTTCTCACCCTGACTTCCCAGCCAGCGCGGCTAGAGTCGGCCCGTGGCCAGGTTGCAGGCGCAGCGCATCGCCGATCTTGTCCCGTGCTCACTCGACCAGGTTCGCCGACTCGAAGGGCTCGGGCTGCTGGTGTCCAAGGACGGGACATATGAGTCTGCGGCGGTGCACCTGGTCAGGCTGATGGATGCATTCGAGAAGGCGGGCGTCTCGCTCGACGACGTGGCCCGCGCGGTCGCAGCAGGTGAATTGTCGTTTCCGCTTGAGTTGTTCATGCCCGAGCTGGACGCGCGGTCGGTGACCTTCACCGAGGTCAGCCAGCAGCTGGGGCGATCGCCTGAGCTGCTCAGGCGCCTCAGCTTCGAGGTCGGATTGCCGCCAGCAGCCGACGACCGCGTTCGCGATGAGGACGCCGAGATCTTGAAGCTGATCGTGACTCGGCTCGACCTGGCTTCCGAGGATGAGCTGTCCCGCTTCGCGCGCCTTTACGGGGGCAGTGTGCAACGGCTCGTCAGCTCGGGACTGCAATTCTTCGACCAGGCCGTACGGCAACGGGTCGCTGAGTTCGACGACTTATCCAACGAGGAGAAAGACGCGCTCGTATACCGGAAGGCCGGTGGCTTCACCGAGTTGGTCGCCACGGTCGTCCCGTGGCTCCAGCGCCGACACCGCGAGCACTCAGTCCTCGCCTACGTCGTCTCGGTCGCCGAGGAATTCATGGAGCAGCGAGGGATCACGCCGCCTCAACCGAAGCAGCCGCCAGCAATCGCATTTCTTGATCTGACCGGTTACACCTCCGTCGCCGAGGAACATGGCGATCAGGCTGCAGCCGAGCTCGCCACAGGTCTCGCCGGAATCGTCAACCAGGCGGCACAGGCGCACGACGGACAGGCGGTCAAGTGGCTCGGAGACGGGGTGATGTTCCACTTCACCGACCCCGCCCGCGCGATTCTCGGCGCCATCGACCTCGTCGAGCAGACGGAACAGGCCATCCGAGTGCCGGCGCGCATGGGGGTTCATGCCGGCACGGTGATCACGCAGGAGGGCGACTACTTCGGCCGTACGGTCAACATCGCGGCACGCATCGCAGACTATGCGCAACCGCACGATGTGTTGGTGAGCGAGGAAACCCGCCAGGTGGCGCTCTCCGACGGCGTCGAATTCGAGCTGATCGGTGACGTTCGGCTCAAGGGTTTGTCGCGGTCGGTACGCCTCCATCGAGTACTGCGGTCCTAGGAGCCAGCCGGTTCAGCGGTGTCAGATTCAAAACCCCCACAGCGGGTCGGAAATTCGACGCGAACCGCCGCTTGTGAGATCCCAAACTCCGCAATGGTCGGAATTCGAGTGCTAAGTGAAACTCACTCCAGCCACTCGGTGACGAACCGGACGCCTGCGTGAATGTGGACGCCCTCATAGCCGTCAGGTCCCGTGGAAAACTTGTGTGGGGTCTCGGCAGGTACCACCAGCACCTGTCCGGCATGACCGCGAAACTCCTCAGAGCCCACCGTGAACGTAGCCCAGCCGCGCCGGATGATGAACGTTTCGGCGTACGGGTGCTTGTGCAGGCGGGGTCCGACGCCAGCCTTGCTCGTTGCCTCCAAAATGATCGAGATGTTGGCGCCGCCCGGCAGCTCTTCGTAGTTCTCAGTCCAGTCCTCGCCGTCCTCGCGGCCATCGGAGCGGTCGATCGCGAATGCGTCCATCGGCCGACGATAGCGCCGAGCAGCGAAGCCTGGCGGCGCGGCTAGATATGTTGCCAAGACTGGTCAAGCTGCGGCTCTACGTTGAATGTGCCTTTCATCGGCCTTCGTTAGGCCTTATGGAAGAGTTGACGCTTGGGTCGCTCGCTACCGTCACTCATGATTGGAACGCCTCCCCATTCGGGCTCGCCGGGGCTCACCGCCAGGATGCCGATGAAGTACCCCGGGGGAATGCCTTGCGAAACTGCAGTCCCTAGTAGCAGGCCGTTTTCGAGCCTGTGGCGACGGGTATCCATAGCCAGACAATCGGTAAGCCGCAACTAGCGGTGAGCCTGCCTTCGACCATCACGAATTGCCGTCCGATGACTCAGCATCGCTTCATCCGGAGCTCGCCGTCAGTTGTGCTGAAAACCGCCTACCTCGGACAAAAGCCTCTTGATGACCGCGCGTTTGACCAGATTCAACACTGGCGTCGGGTGGCCGAATCGG
>JBKPEY010000248.1:0-1795 GCA_046744405.1 Actinomycetota bacterium | reverse complement strand
ACGGCCGTCTGAGTCGGTGTAGGTCTCGGTGCGTTGGGTCTTCCAGCGGTGGATGAACGCCTCGACCGGCAGCCCGTCGTTGGAGCCGCGAATCACCTTTTCGGTCGTGTGCCCGAAGCCCGCTCTGGTCAAGTCGTACTTGGCAATAAGGCTGTCGTCGCGGCCGATCAGCTGCCAGTCAGGATGGCCGTAGAACCCGAATCCAGGCTGCGGCGGTGTCACCTGGTACCGCCCCAAAGCGGCCACATCAAATGTCTGGGCGACCGCGCCGAGCTTGTCCAGATAGGCCTGCAGTTCCTCGGGCTCTTTGGGTGCACCAATCGCAACGAGCTGCTGGCCGTCGATGCTGAGGTCAACCTCGTGGCCTGCCTGGCCGAAGGCAGCGATGGCATCGAGCACTGAGGCGGACAGAGCTGTCCCGGCATATCCAGCGTCGGCGGCGCGCACCTGAAAGCGCTGATCCACCTCAACGGTCGGCAGCTCTACGCCGCTGCGGAGGTGCTCTGCGGAGATGAACAGATCCGGTAGCGGCAAAGGCAGTTGCATACTCGCCACGCGGTCGTCGAACTTCGGTCCGCCTTCGCTACTGGCGTACTCAAACACCCGGAACGGTACGCCAGCTGTGGTTTGACCGGAAATCGCCTCGTCGACCTTGCGCACGAAGCCCAGGCCGAACGGCGGTGCATGATGATCAAGTACAGACTCCAAGGACGGGCGCGACTCGAAGGCCCAACCCCGTCCGCGCAGTGCGCGTACGTAGCGCTGCCGACGGATGATCAAGAAGGCAATGAGCCCAAGAATGAGTACGGCGATCACGATTAGGATGATCACAAGGGTGCTGCTCACACGTACTCCTCACTCGGTGTTTGCGCGCGGCGTCCTGCCGGGCGTTCGACGAGGTACATCGCGGACACGATGGCCAGGCCGCCGATGATCATCCGCACGGTGATTGTCTCCCCACCGAGGGCCACCGCGAAGGCTGCGGCCCATACGGGTTCCATCGCCATGATCACCGCAGCGCGCGACGGCTCGATGTGCGCCTGAGCCCAGGTCTGCAGCACCATCGTCATCGCGCTGGCAATAAGCGCGAGATACAGCACGATGAGCCAGTCGTGCGCGTTGCTCGACAATTGAATGCCTCCGGGAGATCCTGCCGTGGGCCACCACGCCGCGGTGGCAGTTACGACGGTGATCATGATCAGCTGTACGAGGCTCAGGCCAAGGGTGGTTTCTGGAGTACTGAATCGGCCTAGTGCCACGATGTGACCTGCATAGATCACTGCAGCGAGCAGCGTGAGCAGTTCGCCATAGCCGAGCGCGAAGCCGTGTAGTGCCAGGACGCTGAGGCCGACCGTAGCAAGGATGGCAGCCAGCCAGGTCGGACGGGGGATTCGGCGCCGCAGCAGGAGTGCAGTCAACAACGGCGTAGCAACGATATACAGGCCGGTCACGAACCCCGAGATACTGGCCGAGGTGTGGGCCAAGCCTGCGGTTTGCAGGATTTGTGCGGTTCCATAGAGCAGTCCGAGCAGAGCGCCGTAGGAGATCACCGTTCGCGACAGGCGAATTCGTGGTGCTGCAATCATCGCAAGCGCCACGCTCGCGATCGCGAATCGGATGGCCAGAAGATCGGGTACCGGAATTCGGGTCACCACGTCCTTGATCAGGAAGAATGTGGAGCCCCAGGCAGCCGTCATCGTCAGCAGCGCCAAAAACGCCAGCAGCTCAGTGCGGGACCGGGCAGCAGGCATCGCCCTAGCCTAGAGCGGTGATGTTCCACTAACTGCTGACGAAC
>JBKPEY010000542.1:0-2156 GCA_046744405.1 Actinomycetota bacterium | reverse complement strand
ACTGCCGGTTGTCTGGCACTCGATCACACAGATGTACTGGTCAGACGATGAACTGACCGCTGTCGAGAGCATCTTGTCGGACTACGGCTCGAGTAGCCGGCTCGGCGAGGTCAGTTTGGAGTACCACCCCGATAGTCAGCGCGGCGCTGAGCCTGAGCTGCGTACCCGGCTATGGGATCCGGATTCGGGCCCTTCGATTCGCAAGCGCTTGATCGGTACCGCGCACGACCACGGCATCCCGGTCACGCTCACGAGTAGTCCGAGTTGAGTGGAGTTCACGGGAAGGCAGGCTGGCTCTGCGGATGGCTCCGCATCAGCTAGTGGCGCCCTGCAGCGGTTGCAACTGATGCAGAGTCATACGAACCGATGCCAAGTAGAGGCAGCAGGTCCGCTGGCTTCTTCATCCCTTGCGTGGAGTGACTACCAGCCGAGTCGTACCCGAGCCGCTCGCACCAAGGCTATGACTGAGTCGTCCACCGCTGGGAGCTGATCATGCGCAAACCAGCACACGTCGATGGACTCGTTCCCGATCTTGGGACTGACCGTCTGACTGGCGATCACCAGGTACTGCACATCCAGGTGATAGGTCGGCCGAATGCTGCCGCAAGGCGCCTCGTGCTTGGAAAGCAGCAGCGGACTCGGCTCGAGCGCAAGATCGACTAGTCCGCTCTCTTCGTGCGCCTCCCGGACAGCGGCTGCCTCCAGCGTTGTGTCGGTTGACTCGATGTGACCACCGGTCTGCAGCCAGCGCCCAATCCGGGAATGCAACGTCAACAACACCTTGGCTTCCCCGGCAGCACAGATCAGCGAACTCGCGGTCAGATGGGCGCCAAGACAATTCCGCGACCAGCCGTCAGGTCGCTCGACAAGATGATCAAGGTAGTACTGTCGCAATTGACCTTGCTCAAAATTGGGGGCGGACCAGTCCTGAAGGGTGCGGCGACAGCTGATTTGCAGGCTTGTCGTGCGCTCAACTTTTGGGGGCTCAGCTATTGGGATTGTCCCCGCCTTCGGTGCCCTTGTTTTCAGGGCCCTCACCTTCAGGGCGCTGACCTTCTGGGGCCTCGTCTTCAGTGCCCTCGTTTTCGGGGCTCTGGCCCTTGAGCAGCTCCTCAAGGGCTGCGTCGAAGTCCGGGCCCTGCTCGCTCTCCGAACGCGTGTCGCCGGTGACAAAACCCAGGGGATCGTCAAGATCAGCCGATGTCGGCACGAGGTCGGGATGCGACCACACGGAGTCTCGACCCTCCACGCCGCGAGCGTCGCGTACGGCCGCCCACAGGTTGGCGGCATCGCGCATCCGTCGCGGTCGCAGCTCAAGGCCGACGAGCGTGGCGAACGTCTCCTCTGCCGGACCACCTGTCGCACGCGCTCGACGTACCGCCTCTGCCAATGCAGGCGCCGGCGGCATCCGGTCCGCGGTCGCTTGAGTGACGACGTCGTCTACCCAGCCTTCGACAAGCGCCAGCATCGTTTCCAACCGCTGTAGCGTGGCGAGCTGCTCTGGGGTCTTCTGTGGCTCGAACAGCCCTCCTTCCAGCGAGGAGCTGAGTTCCTCCAGATTGCTCGGGTCGAGCTGGCTGACGGCCTGCTCCAACGCGGACGTGTCGATGGTGATGCCGCTGGCGTACTGCTCGACCAAGGTCAGCATCTGAGCCCGCAGCCAGCCAGCGGAGGCGAAGAGTCGCTGGCGGGCGCATTCCCGCAGCGCGAGATAGAGCGTCACATCAGAACTGGATTGCTCAAGACCGTCACCGAAGGCCTTGATGTTGGTTGGCAGCAGCGCGACATGTCCAGGCTCGCTGAGCGGCAAGCCGATGTCGGTCGCGCCCACCACCTCGGTCGCTAGCTGGCCTAGACCCTGACCCAGCTGGAGGCCGAACATGCTCGCCCCGGACGTGCGCAGCATCGGTCGAAGCATCTGTTCCATCCCGGCCATGCCTGGCAGACCAGCAGCCTCCTCGGTGCCGCCAAAGTTCAATGCGCCTTCCATCGCATCGGCGATGTGCATCGCAACTGGTTCCACAAGCCGACGCCACACCGGCATCGTCTGCTCGATCCACTCGGCTCGGCTCCAGGCGGCGACACTCGTACTCACCCGCGGAAAGGCAGTCGCCTGATAGAGCCAGACCTCCGCCAGCTCGACTGCATCGGCGATG
>JBKPEY010000587.1:0-3131 GCA_046744405.1 Actinomycetota bacterium | reverse complement strand
TAGGCGGCGGCGCGACGACTGACCTGGCTGGGTTTGTGGCGGCGACCTGGCTGCGCGGAGTGCAGGCGGTCATGGTGCCAACGACCCTGCTGGGCATGGTCGATGCCGCGATCGGCGGCAAGACCGGAATCAACACCGCGGAAGGCAAGAACCTCGTCGGCTGCTTCTACGAGCCGGTCGGCGTGGTTTGTGATCTTGCCGCACTCAGCACATTGCCGACGGCGGACCTGGTTGCCGGCCTGGCCGAGGTGATCAAATGCGGGTTCATTGCCGATCCCGAGATCTTGACCATGATCGAATCAGATCCCAGCGCGGCGTTGCACGCGAATTCGATCATGCTTCGCGAGCTGGTCGAGCGAGCTATTTCGGTCAAGGCGCGGGTGGTGACTGCCGACCTCCGGGAGACAACTTCTACCGGATCCACAGTGGGCCGGGAGCTGCTGAACTATGGCCATACACTCGGTCATGCGATCGAGCGTCGGGAGCACTTCGCTTGGCGGCACGGAGATGCGATCAGCGTTGGCATGATCTTCGCTGCCGAGCTGGCCAGGCTGGCTGGCCGACTCGACCAGCAAACGGCCGCACGACATCGTCAGGTGCTCTCAGGCGTCGGCTTGCCGACCAGCTACGCGGCCGACGCCTTTGACGATCTCCTGCACACCATGGCACTCGACAAGAAGGCAAGGGGCTCAATCTTGCGGTTTGTGATCTTGAACGGGCTTGCCAGCGCCGAAATTCTCGCCGCACCAGACGAAGACCTGTTGCGTGCCGCGTACGCCGCAGTCACGGCCTAGACGACAAAAGGTGGGAATGCGACCATGACCGACGCCTGGGATGAGCTCGATGTGCGAGAGCCGTTCGCAGCGGCCGCGCGTACCTTTGCTGAGCTGGTACGCCGCATTCCGGAGAACCGTTGGGAGGGGCCTGGGCTAGGGGAGTGGAACCTACGTTCCTTGGTCGGGCACACCTCGCGGTCACTGATAACTGTCGAGACGTACCTGAGTCAGCCTGTCGGCACAGAGGAAGCGCTCACTCCAGCCGCCTATTACGTTGCTGTTGCCGGGATTGACCCGAAGGGCGTGGTTGGCAGAGGTGTGGCGGCGGGAAAAGCCCTCGGAGACAATCCCGCCGAGTCGGTGGACGCCCTTGCCATCCGAGTACCAGCCCTGGTCGAAACCGCCGGCAATCCGGTGATCAACACAGCGGCGGGAGGGATGCGGCTGGAAAACTACCTGCCCACCCGCAGCCTGGAGTTGGTGGTACACAGTCTCGATATCGCCGCAGCGGTACCAGAGGTCGATGGACCAGAGTTCAGTGATCAGCTGCTGAGCCAGGTCGCCAGGGTAGCCGCCACCGCCGCCGTGCTGCAGGGTCGTGGCGTCGAGCTGATGTTGGCGCTCACCGGCCGAGTCCCTCTTCGCGCGGATTTCAGCGTCGTCTGATCAGTCCAGCCTTGGGTCTAAACTGGGCGGCTGCAAAGCCGCGAGCGTCATAGCAGAAGGGTGATTAGGTGGCGTCGACCAACGATCTGAAGAACGGCATGGTGTTGGACCTGGACGGGCAATTGTGGTCCGTGGTCTGGTTTCAGCACCACAAGCCCGGCAAGGGCAACACGGTGGTACGCACCAAGCTGAAGCATGTACTGTCCGGCAAGGTTGTCGACAAGACCTTCAATGCTGACACCAAGGTCGACACGGCCAACGTCGACCGGCGCGACATGCAGTACCTCTACCACGATGGTTCTGGCTTTGTGTTCATGGACACCAGCACCTACGACCAACTGACGATTCCGGACCAGACGGTGGGTGAGGCCAAGAACTACCTGCTCGAGGAGCAGGTGGCAACGGTGGCTCTGCACAACGGCACGCCGCTCTACATTGAACTTCCTGCCTCAGTGGAACTGGTGGTCACCTACACCGAGCCTGGCTTGCAAGGCGATCGCAGCACTGGTGGCACCAAGCCAGCCACCGTGGAAACCGGGCTCCAGATTCAAGTCCCGCTCTTCCTGACCACCGGAGAGAAGGTCAAAGTAGACACTCGTTCGGGCGAATACCTAGGCCGAGTCGGCAGCTGATCATGCCTAGCAGCTCGTCGCGTAGCAAAGCTCGAAAGCGGGCGTTGGACATCTTGTTTGAAGCCGAGCTACGCGACACAGACGCGGTCACAACCCTGGAGGAACGAGAGGCCGCGGCGAGTCCGCCGGTGCGTGGCTACACCGCTGAGTTGGTTCGAGGTGTGACCGCTCACGCCTCCGAGATCGACGCCCGGATCAGCAGCTGTTTGGCTGCTGGCTGGACTTTGCCGCGGATGCCTCGGGTAGATCGCAATGCGCTCCGAATTGCGGTCTATGAAATCGACTACGGTGACGTGCCCGATGCAGTCGCGGTTGCGGAAGCGGTCCAGCTTGTCGCCGAGCTGTCTACCGACGAATCGCCGGCTTTCGTGAACGGTGTGCTGCGAGCGATCACGACGTCCCCGGTTGGCTAAATAGGGAACCGTTATCGCTCTTCGACACTGCCGAGGACCGGTTTCAGGTCAACGATCGGCGTGCCGTCGATTACCTCGAGGCCGCTCACCTGCACCCGTCCACCATCAATGCCGAGCACGCGAACCCGGTGTAGGCCGATCGGATTTGGCCTGCTCGCGGATCGAGTATTGAAGACGCCCTGTTCGGGACGACTCAGATCTCCTCGTGGATGAACCGTCAGGACGCTGCGATCAGCCTCATGTAACCAGCACAGCACCATGATCTCGTCGCCGGTCGCTATGCCGTCCAAACCGGCTTGAACGTCGGAATCCAAGATCAAGTACGCGTCCGGTGCGCCTTCGTCACCCTGTCGCGGAGCATCTGCTGTCGAGGTGAGCGAGCTAGCCACGCGCCCTATCGGACGGACTGTGAAGTCGATGCTCAGGTGGTCGGCCATGGATGCACTCAATCACAGACTCACCAGACGGAGCCGCTTGTTAAGGCGACGCGGAGACGGGCTCCCGGAGATCGAGCCGGCACCGTACCGGAGCGGCTGGTCGTAGCGTGATGTCGGTGAGTAGGGGGATCTCGGGCGACTCGGACGCTACCGAGAATCGGGCCAACAGCGTAGCGATTGCGACAACCGCTTCCGTCATCGCGAAGT
>JBKPEY010000486.1:0-3418 GCA_046744405.1 Actinomycetota bacterium | reverse complement strand
TCAAGGGCTGATGGCGGCGTTGTGCTTGAACGCTGATTCAACATTGATCACCGGTCCTGGCGGTGATCATGATCAGGCTGGTGAGGCCGGCGGTTGCGGCGCCAGCGGCCCAGGCGATTGCTGTTCCGGTTGGAGGGCTGGCGATCGAGGCGACGGTTACCAGCGCAGCTACGCCGAGAGCTGTCCCTAGCTGGGCAGCGGTGTTGAGCAGACCGGTGGCGCTTCCAGTGAGTTCGTTGCGAACTCGGGTGCCGAGGCTGGTGGCAGCCACGGCGGCGATGCCCAACCCGACACCGGCAACCACCACGCCGGCGACAAGGCCAGCGATGCGGCCCGCGGTAACGGCAAGGATCAGATTCCCGACAGCAATCCCGCCGAGTCCGACGCTGCACAACCGTTGGTCGTGAAGTCGGGCGCCGAGTGGCCGAGACAGCATTGATCCGGCGATCACTGCGATGCTGAACGGCATCAACGTGAGAGCGGCTTGCAGTGGGCTGAGGCCGAGATGTTGCTGCAGCAGCAAGGTAGCCAACACTCCTGCTGAACTTGTCGTCGCTGTGTTGACGAACGACACCAGCGATCCCGAGCGCAGGTTCTTTGACCGGGCCGCCGCGGCTGGAATCAATGGAGTGTGAGCACGGTGCTGCTGCCCAGCAAAGATCACAGTAAGCAGGACCCCTACCGTCAGACTGCCCAAAGCGACCGAGCGTAGGTCGGGCCGGTCGAGAAGGGAAGCGCCGACGATGAGGGCCATGACGGCGGCGAGCAACAGAACCGCCCCGACTAGGTCAAGACGGTGATGCCGGTCCGGCGCGGCGAGGTTGGGCACCCGGAGGAAAACGCCAGCGAAGAGGAAGGCGCCGAGAGGCGCATAAACCGCATAGATGGCCTGC
The DNA here is from genome assembly GCA_046744405.1 of Actinomycetota bacterium. Lineage (GTDB taxonomy): Bacteria > Actinomycetota > Actinomycetes > Propionibacteriales > Propionibacteriaceae > Microlunatus. The sequence continues at coordinate 2,525 of JBKPEY010000486.1, read as the reverse complement.
CACCCCAAGACGTTTGTCAAGACGCCCCCGATGACATAGCCGAGCACTCCGGCCACCGCACCGGTGGCACTCCACGCGGCCAGTGCCGTACGCCGACCGCGCGGGTCTGCGGCGACGTGTAAGAGCAGGCGAAGCGCGCACGGCACACTGAGCGCAGCGGCAGCTCCTTCAAGGGCAATAGCCGCCAGCAGTTGCAAGATCTCTTGCGCAGTCGCGGCCAGGAACGCCACGGCAGTGAACAAGACGAGACCGATCAATAACACGCGGCGAGGGCCGTACTTGTCGCCCAACCGGGCGCCGAGCACCAACAGTCCCCCGAAGAACGCCGCGTACACCGTGGCCAGCAGTCCGGTGGCCTCCGGCGGCGCAGACAGTCCCCGGATGATCGCCGGAATCGCAGCGATTGCGCTGGTCACGCCGAGAACGTCAACGAACTGCACGCCGCATAAGGGAATCACCGCCCACCGAGCCGTACCCTCTCGACTCGGAGAGACAGTCTCCTTATCGGCCATGGTCTAGACGCTACTTCATCGATGAAGTGGCAGGCTAGGAGGATGACTCAGGATCGGGTTCGGCGGTTGACCCTGCGTGATGTTGCCGCGGAACTCGGTGTGTCGGCGAAGACGGTATCCAACGCCTACGTACACCCCGACCAGCTCTCCGTTGAGCTGCGACAGCGGATTATCGACACCGCCGCCCGAATTGGATATCCGGGGCCGGACCCGATAGCGGCTGGACTGCGCCGCGGTCGGGTCGGCGCCATTGGCGTTGCTTACGACAACCGGCTCTCCTACGCCTTCGACGACCCAACGACCAGTGCTCTGCTAGCCGGCGTGACCACAATCGCCGAGGCTGCCGGAGCCGGACTGCTGCTACTGCCCGGATCGTCGGACTATCAGCGGCGCACCGCTACGGTCACCGGTGCGGTGATCGACGGGCTGATCGCCTCATCGGTTTCCGACGATGATCCGCTGCTGCACACCGTCATCATTCGCCGGCTCCCGCTGGTTGTGATCGATCAGCCCGGGCCCGACCAGCTTGCCCAGCTGGGCGCGGTCAACGCACCCTGGGTCGGGGCACCCTGGGTCGGCATCGACGACGAGGTTGCTGCCGACGCGGCGGCCGAGCATCTTCTTCAGCTCGGGCACCGACGCCTCGGGGTGGTGTCGTTCGGAGTCTCCCGAGGACGATCGGCAGGATTCGCCGATCAGGACAGCCAGGCCGCTGCAACGTACGCCGTCACCCGGCGCCGGCTCGCCGGCTACCGCGCCGCCGCCGAACGGCATGGGATCGACTGGACAGCTGTTCCGGTCTGGGCTGGAACCGACAGCACTGCCGACCAAGGGGATGCTGGCGCCGCCGCAGTGCTCGCCTGCACACCGCGCCCGACGGCCCTGCTGTGCTTGAGCGACCGGATAGCCGAAGGAGCACTCCGGGCCGCCGCTCGATTCGATCTTCTCATTCCCGACGATTTATCGATTGTTTCCTTCGACGACGCCATCCCGCTCGCCGCGAATTTGCAGTTGACGACCGTGCGGCAACCCAGCCGCGACAAAGGGGAGTACGCCGCCCGGGCGCTCCTCGACCTCCTTGCTGGTCACCAGGTTCCTTCACGTCAGCTACTATCCACCGAACTCGTCATCCGAGGTTCCAGCGCTCGCCCAGCGCCCTGAGTCAAATCAATCGCGGGCGTGAGCCGGTCGCTTCGTGGATGGTAGGAATGACAGTATGCCGATCCTCCCGAAGGAGCGTGATCCTCGGCTGATCACCATCCGTCGTGGGGGCACCTTGACGGACGAACACCACCGCCTGTTGGCCCACTGGGCATTGTTGTGCGCTGAGCACGTACTGCATCTGTTCGAAGATCAACAACAAGATGATCGACGGCCCCGCGATGCTATCGATGCCGGTCGAGCCTGGATCCGCGGTGAGATGGGTATGGGCGAAGCACGGCAAGCCGCTTTCCGCGCGAATGCCGCGGCGCGTGGGACGGCCGATCCAGCGAAGTTCGCTGCACTGTCGGCGGGCCAAGCAGCAGCGGTGCCTCACGTCGCCGCCCATGAGCTGGGTGCTGCGGCGTACGCCATCAGGGCGGCCGGCGCATGCGTCCTCGCCGACGCTACGCAAGCTCGGGTGAAAGAGCGGGAGTGGCAACGGGAGCATCTCCCTGCCGCCATCCGTGAACTCGTTCTCGATGATCAACAACGCCGGAGCGCCATCTGCTGGCACGTCTTCGACGACTGATCTCAGGCCCCGAGCAGCCGGTAGATGCGCCGGGCGCCGGTTAGCCCCTTGAGCTCATGCTCGCCAGCGTCTTCCAATTGGAGGCCGGCGCCTTCCAGCAGGCTCGCCGTCGGTCCTGAAACGAGTACGTCACCGGGACCGGCCAATGCTGCGATACGAGTGACAGCGTGTACCGCGACGCCGCGGAGGTTGCCGGCGTCGCGCTCGACTTCACCCGAATGGACACCAGCGCGAACCCGCAGACCATCTTGCTCGGCGTGCTTACAGATCGCTGCCGCACA
>JBKPEY010000141.1:0-9212 GCA_046744405.1 Actinomycetota bacterium | reverse complement strand
CCACCGCCAGGGTGTGCGGATTCTCTCCGTCAGCGCGTACGCCACACATGCGGTCGTATCGTTGCGACGCGACGGGCTCACCGGCTTGCACGTCATGCCGCGCGATGCCGGTGGCAATCTCCAGCCCGGCACAGACATCGCGTTCGAGGAGCCCCTGTACGTCGTAGACGCCCCCGGCGAACCCGAGTACGACACCCCAACCATCCGCGTTGGCTATGCATCTCTGTTGACCCCTGACTCGATCTATGACTACGACCTCACAACCCGAGAGCTGACCTTGCTCAAGCGGACGCCTGTTCTCGATGATCCGCGGTTCGGCAGCTATCAGCCGAACGACTACGTGCAGGAGCGCGGCTGGGCCACAGCTGCCGATGGCACCCGCGTGCCGTTGTCGATCGTGCGGAAGGCGGATGTTCCGCTGGACGGCACCGCACCGGCCCTGTTGTACGGCTACGGGTCGTACGAGGCTTCGATGGATCCCGGCTTTTCAGTGTCGCGCCTCTCGCTGCTCGACCGTGGCATCGTCTATGCAATTGCCCATATCCGTGGTGGCGGTGAGCTCGGCCGGAGCTGGTATGAACAGGGCAAGCGACTTGCCAAGAAGAACACCTTTACTGACTTCATCGCCTGCGCTGATTACCTGATCGAGCGGGGATACACCTCGGCCGACCGGTTGGCTGCCCGCGGGGGCAGTGCAGGTGGCTTGCTCATGGGAGCAGTGGCGAACCTTGTGCCGGAGAGGTTCCGTGCCATCCACGCATCGGTACCGTTCGTCGACGCCCTGACGACGATCCTGAATCCTGAACTTCCGCTCACGGTCATCGAGTGGGAAGAGTGGGGCGACCCGCTGCACGATCCCGAGGTTTACGCGTACATGAAGTCCTATACGCCGTACGAGAATGTGCAGTCCGGGGACTATCCGGCCATCTTGGCCACCACCAGTCTCAACGACACCCGCGTTTTCTATGTGGAACCGGCCAAGTGGATCGCGGCTCTACGGCATGCAGGAAACACCTCGGCGAATCGGCAGATCCTGCTCAAGACAGAAATGGTGGCGGGCCACGGCGGAGTAAGCGGACGCTATAAGAGCTGGCACGAACTGGCCTTCGAGTACGCCTGGATCATCGGCGAGATAAGCAGCAGCGACGGCTGATCAGAACCTCGGAATGCCGTTGTCCGTTTGAGAGTTGATCGAGCCGTGACCTGAACGGGGTGTATCCGGAGATTGCGCTGGGTATTGCATCCGGAAAGCTCCCGGCTCCGAATCACTGGCAGCAAATACTGCTCCGGGTTACCCCCGAGTAGGTCTCAGGGATTCTTCAGGGCAGTCGAGGAATCGAAATCGGTACCTGATGCGTTCTCCCTTGTGAAGGACACGAAAGGGGCCACTGTGGCAACTACTACTCGCTCGCGAGTATCCGAAGGCATCGATGGCAAGGATGCAGTCGGCCTATATCTGGAAGGCATCGCCAAGACTCCGTTGCTGACCGCCGAAGAAGAGGTCGAGCTGGCTAAGACCATCGAACTTGGTCTTTATGCCGAGCACATCCTCTCCGGCGAGGTAACACTTGCCGAGCGCGGAAAACGTGCCAAGCGGCCGACCAAGGCCGAGCTGGAGTTCTTGGTCGAGGAAGGCCAACGGGCAATGCAGCATTTTGTGACTGCCAACCTTCGTTTGGTGGTTTCCGTTGCTCGTAAGTACGGCCGGTCTCAGATGCCCCTTTTGGATCTGGTGCAGGAAGGCAACACCGGGCTTATCCGGGCTGTCGAGAAGTTCGACTACACAAAGGGGTTCAAGTTCTCCACCTACGGCACCTGGTGGGTACGGCAATCAATTAGCCGTGGTATCGCTCAGCAGGGCCGGATCGTTCGGCTTCCTGTTCATGTCGCCGAGCAGGTCAATCAGGTGGGCGCCGTACGGCGGACTCTGGAGCGGCGACTCGGCCGCGATCCTGAGATCGACGAGATCGCTGCTGAAATGGATCTAGAGCCAGATCGGGTCCTAGACCTGATGCGGTATGGACGCGACCACGTCAGCCTCGACGCCCCAGTCGAGGAAGGCGGCGATACCGCGCTGGGTGACCTGATCGCACGTGAGCCGATGCCAGGTCCTGATGAGGTATTTCTCGACGCTGAAGAGCACGCTCGCTTGGCGGACATGCTCGCCTCCTTGGATGAGCGGTCGGCCGACGTCGTGCGTCGTCGCTATGGACTCATCGATGGCCGCCAGGCCAAGCTGGCGGATATTGGTGCGATCTGGGGCATCACCGCAGAGCGCGTCCGCCAGATCGAACGTCATGCCATTGCCAAGCTGCGGGGTAAGTCGGTTCTGGCTGCGTAACCCCCGCACGCGCCGACCTCACAGCGACTTCCCAGCAGCTCACAGGGCGATCCGGATTTCCCCCTCCGGATCGCCCTGGTCTGTTTCTAGGACTTTCGGAGAGGGCGGATCAGTCCTTCTTGGGCGACGTTGGAAACCAGGATGCCGTCCTGGAAGAGGCGGCCAATCGCTAGGCCGAGCCCGTTGGAGGCGGATGGTGACACCTGGTCGTAAAGCAGCCAATCATCTGCTCGGAATGGTCGATGAAACCACATGGCGTGGTCAATCGATGCCGCCTGGACGTTGAGCCCGACGAACACACCATGCGGCACCGTCGTCGCTCCCAACAGAGTCAGATCACTGGCATAGGCGAGGGCTGACTGATGCAAGCGGCGGTCATCGGGCAACTGGCCGCTCGCGCGTACCCAGACGCGAGAACGGGCGGGATGTCGCGGATCGACCAGAGTCCCGCCTGGCCTGGAGTCACCGACATACCGGACGTCCAGCGCTCCCCACTCGCGCTCCCAAAATGAGATCGGTCGGCCGGAGGCCTTGAAGAGCACATCCCCCAGCGTCGGGCACTCCTCCGGCGCGGGAACATCCTCAGGAACCGGCTCCAGGTGCTCAAAGCCTTCTTCGGTTTCATGGAAGGAGCTCGACAGGTAGAAGATCACTTGGCCACCTTGTCGAGCAACAACCCGGCGCGATGAGAACGACCCGCCGTCGCGTACCGACTCCACGTCGTAGACGATCGGGATGTCAGTCCGGCCCGGAAGCAGGAAGTAGCCGTGTAGCGAATGCAGCACTCTAGAGACTGAGACCGTTCGAGCCGCGGCGATGAGTGCCTGCGCAAGCACCTGACCGCCGAAGACGCGCTGTAGCTGGGTGTCCGGCTGGCGCGCCCGAAATAGTCCGATCTCGATCTCTTCCAGGTCCAACAGGTCGATGAGCTCGATCACGGACTGGGGCACGGGAGGAGCCTAGTGCTCGCCAACTTCCGATTTGCGTACGTATCCGCCGGGCATCGAAAACCAACCGATGACCGCGGTCGCATCGAGCTCGTCAGAGGTGACGACCTCAGTCGCTAACCCGTTGCGGGCCAGGATTGCCGCGCTCTCGGCCGCCTGACTGCGGCTGGTCTCCACCAGCAAATGTCCATCCCGTGCGAGCCAGCGTTTTGCGTGTGCGGCAATTCGCCGCTGCACGTCAAGTCCATCCGAGCCACCATCGAGGGCGATTCTGGACTCGTAGCGGCGAGCCTCACGTGGCATCAGCGAGATCTCTTCAGTCGGCACATATGGAGCGTTGGCCAGCAGCAAGTCGACCCGACCAGCCAGTGACGGCGGCAGCGGCCCATAGAGATCCCCATGGAGGGCGCAAGCCGGCGAAGCAAGGCTGGCGAGGTTGCCGCGGGCACACCGTACGGCGACGGGGTCGATATCGGTGGCGTAAAGGTCGATGTCAGGCAATATCGAGCCCAATGCGACTGACAGCGCGGCTGAGCCGCAGCACAGTTCGACGACGACTGGCCGGGACGGAGCCAGCCGCTGGGCGTGTGCCAACAAGAGCTCCGTCCGCCGACGCGGCACGAACACGCCAGGATCAACGGCAATGCGTAAGCCAGCGAACTCGGCCCATCCCACGATGTGCTCCAGGGGAGCTCCGGCAATCCGCTGCTGGACCATGTGTTCCAGCTCGACTGGCGTTCGTGCGCTCGCCAGCAACACCTCAGCCTCGTCCTCGGCAAATACGCAGCCGGCAATACGGAGCCGTTCGACGAGCGCGGCGCCGTCAGGGGGGTCTACGCGCAGCAGGTCAGTCGTCCTTCTCCTGCTCTGCGAGGAACTTCTCGAACTCGGCAGCAATCTCTTCTGCGCTCGGCACTCGGTCAGGCCGCTCGGCTTGCAACGCGTCGTATTGCTGCTCGAGAGTCGCCACCAGCTCCTGGACTTCGGTCGAGGTCGCCATCTCCTCAGCGATGTCGGCAAGGTTGCTCGCAGAGGCCTCTTCCAGGGGCTCTATTGGCACTGCCAGACCGGTTGCCTGGTTAAGCGAGCGAGTCAAAGTGAGGGTGGCCTCTGGAAAGGAGGCCTGGGCCAGGTAGTGCGGTACATGCGCCGCAAAACCCATCGCCTTACGATCCATCTGGCCAAGCCGAAATTCCAATAGTCCGGTGAAGCTTGCTGGCACTTCAACGCGATCGATCCAGCTCCGATAGCCCTTGACCAACGAGGGATCGGTGGCGTGTGCGGTCAACGTGATGGGTCGGGTGTGTGGCACAGCCATAGGAATGCCATGCACGCCGACAGTCATCCGTACCCCGAACTGCTCGATCAGCCCAACGACCGCGGCGGTGAGCCGCTCCCACTGCACATCCGGCTCGGGGCCACTGAAGAGCAAAAACACTTCGCCGTGTCCATCGGTTACCCGGTGGATGCGCAGATGTAGGTCGGCATACGACTTCCACTGGTTGGTATCGAAGATCATCGCTGGTCGCCGGCTGCGGTAGTCGTGCAACTGATCATGATCGAATTCGGCCAAGACTTCATGCTCGAGGTTGTCGAGCAGATTCGCCGAAAACAACCGTCCGGCCTGCCCCGCATCGACGAAACCGTCCAGCTGGTGGATCAACACAGGGTGATGCTCCTTGAGCTTGGCGACCACCGCCTCGTTCAAGGTGTACAACTCCTGAGGATCCATCACGCGAACCAATCTACCTGCGACTGGGTGGGCATCCTTCCGTGCGGTTTGGCTGGCCACCGTGTGAAAGCGGACTCCTCAGGGCGACTACTCGTGCTCGCTAAAGGTCGTTCGCCCATGGAGTTTGGCTGCAAGCTCATTGTCGATGCCATCGGCCACATCAGACAGAATGCGTACGGCTTGGCGCAGATGCGCCGGTACGAACGGCTGGGAGAGCACCGAGATGGTTACGAAGACGCGGTCCTTGATGAGCTGAAACTTCACCCACCGAGCCTCGACGTTCAAGTCGTTGAGGACCTCTGTTGCTCGAGATCGGCCCGCGACATCGTGCACAACTGGAGCGAAGAGCACAACCTCCTGGCCGTCCCTGGAGGTCCTGAGGAAGAGCATGGTCGAGCCGACACGGATTGCCACATCACCCTCGGCATCACGCATTGGCGGGTAACCGTAGATCTCGGCAAGCTCGGTATCCACCAAATCATTGAGATGCTGCTGGTTGCGCGGCATGCTCGCCTCGAGATTGGGCCGTTCCGGGTGCTCGGACTTGATCGAGGACTCCGATTCGAGCGGCGCCTGAGCGGGCTGGAGCGCTTCGGCGAGCTGGTCGGGCGCGAGAAACACCGGATGCTGTACGCCGTAGATATCCCGCAGGGCCGAAACGGCGAGCTCACTCATTCGGTCCGATGCGGCCTGGGGCAACTCGACCCAGAAGTTTGCCGTCGGTTGTGTTGAAGCGGCTGTGGATCCCTCCTCGCCGCCGACAGTGGGCGGCTGCCAACCCAACTGCTCCATCGCCGTGAGCTGCTCAGCGGAGAGTTTAAAGTCGGCGCCAAGCACAGCATTGCTGGCTGCCTCGCATCGAATCATTCCTATCCGAGGGCTGCTCAGCGTGACAAACGGTGGCGGGCCGTTGCCTCCAGAGGTGGTCCGGATGGTGAGGTCGGCGGTGTCGTCGATCAAGGAGATAACTTCACTCAACCGACCCTGGAACTCAGCCCAGGCTTGAGCGGTACTCCGGTCGAGGTCGAAGTCGTCGATGTCGGCCATATGCGCCCCTCCCACCCACGACAACGACACTAATGCCGCAGGCGTTCAAATGCCCAGCGCTGCGACGACCCGTGAAGGTGACGGCCGGCCAAGTTTGCCGGCCAGCCAACGGCTGGTGGCAACCAGAGTTGCCAGGTCGATACCTGTTTCAATGCCGAGCCCTTCCAGCATCCACACCAAGTCCTCAGTCGCAAGATTCCCGGTCGCCGATTTGGCGTACGGACAGCCGCCGAGGCCTCCGGCTGAGGAGTCGAACTCGGTTACTCCCGCCTGCAGACCGGCGAGAACATTCGCCAGAGCCTGACCGTAGGTGTCGTGCAAGTGCAAAGCGATCCGATCTCGCGACACTCCCGCCGCCTCGACGCAATTGAGCACCGCGACCACATGCCCGGCGGTCGCAACGCCGATGGTGTCACCGAGGCTGATGGTCGAGCAGCCGAGATCAGTGAGTCGAGCCGCGACGGCTGCTGGTTTTTCGGGCTCAACGCTGCCTTCCCATGGATCGCCGAAGCACATCGAGATATAACCGCGTACCGGAATCCGCCGCGTGCTGGCTGCCGCAACCACCGGTGCCGCCATCTCGATGGCACCGTCGAGACTGGTGCCCAGATTCTGCTTGGCGAAGCTCTCAGTCGCTGACACGAAAATCGCCAGCTCATCAGCCCCAGCCGCCATGGCTCGTTCGAAGCCTCGCTGATTGGGGACCAGCACTGGATATCGCACTCCACGGCGACGCCGCAGTCCTGCCATGAGCTCATCGGCGTCGGCAAGCTGAGGGACCCAGCGTGCGGAGACAAAGCTGGTCGTCTCGATGACCGCAAGGCCAGCTTGTCCAAGGCGGTCGATCAGCTCCAGTTTGATCTCCAGCGGCACCACCGTTTTCTCAGCCTGGAGTCCATCGCGAGGGCCGACTTCATAGACGGTGACCGCGGCAGGCAGACCGGGTCGTGGATGAACTGCCGGCAGCGGCTCCATACCGGTGACTGTACGCGTCTGAGCGGCTGCCTATCGTTGAAAGATGACCGAGCCCGCGATGCTGCCAGCAGGCGCACCTGGTCCAGGCATGGTCCCTGTCGCCCCGGCTGCGTTGCTGCGTCAGCCGCGCTCGGCGCTGACCTGGGTCACCACGATCGTCCTCGGCTTGGGTGGCCTGATGATCGCGATCTTGATCTTCCTACTTGGCGGTCCAACGGGTGCGTTGATCGCGACCCTCCTGGCGGCGGTGTCCTTTCCGGTTTTGATCTTGATTTGCTTTTGGCTTGATCGCTATGAGCCCGAGCCAGCCAGCTATCGCCTTGCCGCACTTGGCTGGGGCGCCGTCGCGGCCGTGGTGTTGAGCTTCATCGCAGAACAGCTTCTTTTCGGGCTTCCTGGGACGACCGAGTTCGCCGGGGCAGCACTGGGAGCCCCTGCTGTGGAAGAGCTTGCCAAGGGCTTATTCTTGGTCGCCATCGTGATCTTCCGTCGCTCCGAGATCGATGGACTGCTGGACGGGATCATCTACGGTGCGCTGGTCGGAATCGGTTTCGCGTTCGTGGAAGACATCGTCTATTACCTTCAGTCTCTGCAAGCGGGCCAGCTTGGTATCACGTTCTTTCTTCGCGGAATCATGAGCCCCTTTGCACATCCGCTCTTCACCGCTGCAACAGGCATAGGTATCGGCATTGCGGTCTCCACACGCCGCCCGGCAGTGCGAGTGTTTGCACCGATTCTTGGCTTCCTGGCTGCCATCGTGATGCACGCCATTTGGAATGGCAGTGCCTTTTGGGGCGCAAACGGCTTTCTGTTCGCGTACGGCGCGATCATGCTGCCGCTGTTGGTGGTGGTGTTAGCGGTTGCCATCTGGGCTCGCTCCCGGGAAGGGAAGATGCTCACCGCAGCCCTGCAGCAGATTTCACAGATGGGCTTCATCCGGCCAGAGGAGATCCGGTGGATCGCCCGCCTGTCGGACCGCATGTCGGCACGCGGGTACGCCAAACGTCTTGGCGGCAAGCCCGCCGCTGCGGCGCTGCGTGCGTACCAGCAGACCATGATCGAGGTTGCCTTTCTTCACCAGCGAGGGGTTAGCGGGACCGCTCCTGCTGATATCAACCAGCGGATGCGCCTGTTATTACAGCGCGCAGCGTGGCTGCGGCCCTATGTTGTGTTTCCACCGGCGCCTCGCGCGGTGACTTGGCCGCCAGTCGGGCCTGCCGGCCCATGGGCTCCACCGCCGATTCAGCCGGGGGCATCCCCATCTCCCGATCGTCGGTGACAGCCGGTGCTCAGGCGCTGGATGGACAAGATCGGCCGCCTGCGGCGTGCAGGTCGGCGCACGAACGTGGCGCTGCTCGCCGTCCTCCTTGCTGCCGCGCTGACCGGTGCGCTCGCGTTTGCCATCGGTACCCCAGTCCCAGCCAAGATCACGACCTTGACACACGGCATCTTCGGGCTGGCGCTCATCTTGTTGACCCCCTGGAAGACGGTGATCGTTCGACGCGCTCCGGTTCTGCAGGCCACCAGCCTGATGCTCGTCGCACTGATCGCAATCTGCGTCACTTCTGGACTTGTCGAGGTCTTCGGTGGCTACGTTCTGCTGTGGCGCCTCAGCCCTATGCAGGTCCATGTTGGGTCAGCCCTCCTAGCGGCGCCGCTGCTTGCCTCGCATGTGGTGCGGCACCGGCGACAACGCTTGCGCCGAGTCGACTTGTCACGCCGCGTGCTGTTGCGTACCGGAGTTCTCGCGGCAGGCGCCGCCGCGACGTACGGGATCTTCGAGGGCATTGGCCGGCTGCTTGGCTCGACGTCTGCCCGCAGAATCGCAACCGGCTCGCATGGGCTCAGCGCAGCTGCGGTTCCCGCCACGATCTGGCTCTTTGACCAAGTGCCTAGTGTCGCGAGGGACCATCAGGTCGATGTTGCAGGGACCGCATGCTCGATCTCCGATCTGGCCTCTAAGTCTGAGACGGTACGGGCTCGGCTTGACTGCACCAGCGGCTGGTACGCCGACGCCGAATGGACGGCAGTCAAGCTCGCCGATCTCATTGCTGCCGATCAGCTGGCTGGCGCTGCGAGCGTTGAGGTCGTCAGTGTGACGGGGTACTGTCGCCGCTTCCCCGCCGAGGAAGCTGACTCTCTCTGGCTAGCCACTGCCTATCAGGGCGAA
>JBKPEY010000057.1:0-5254 GCA_046744405.1 Actinomycetota bacterium | reverse complement strand
CCCGAGGTCGGAGCCTTGGTCGCGGCCATCGTTATCTTCATCTTCTTCCTCATCGTCGCACCGGCGTTCCGTACGCCGGCCGCATTCTTCACCGTCCTCTACCAGTCCTCGACCATCGGCATCGTGGCTGTCGGTGTCGGCATGCTGATGATCGGCGGCGAGTTTGACCTGTCCGCGGGCGTGCTCGTCACCTCCGCCGGTCTGGTCAATGGCATGCTGTGCTATCAGCTCGGGCTGAACCTGTGGGTCGGCGTGATCATCTCGCTGGTCTTCTGCCTGGGGGTCGGCTTCCTCAACGGCTACCTGGTGATGCGCACCGGCATTCCCAGCTTCCTGATCACGCTGGGCACGTTCTTCGTGCTGCAGGGGGCCAACCTCGGCGTAACCAAACTCGTCACTGGATCTGTGTCCAGCCAGAACATCAGCCAGATGGACGGCTTCAAGTCGCTGAACTTCATCTTCGCCCACGAGTTCAAGATCGGCTCCGTCACGCTGTCGATCACCGTCATATGGTGGCTATTGTTCGTCGTCTTGTCGGCTTGGATCTTGCAGCGGACCAAGATCGGCAACTGGATCTTTGCGGTCGGTGGCAACGCCCCCAGCGCCCGCGCCGTCGGCGTGCCGGTAACCCGAGTAAAGATCGGCCTGTTCATGACGGTGTCCTTCCTCTGCTGGTTCACCGGCATGCACTACTTGTACCGGTTCGTCACTCTCCAGGCTGGCAACGGCGTAGGCAACGAGTTCCTCTACATCATCGCCGCGGTTGTGGGCGGGACCCTGCTCACCGGCGGTTACGGCAATGCGTGGGGTGTGGCCATCGGTGCGTTCATCTTCGGCATGACCAGCCTGTGCATCGTCTATGCCGGATGGGACCCGAACTGGTTCAAGGCTTTCCTCGGTGTCATGCTGCTGCTCGCCGTGATGGTCAACCTGTACGTGAAGCGACTCTCAACTCTGAGAAAGGTGGGTTGACATGACCGACACTCTCCAAGAGCATGCCGATCCCACGCTCCACAAGGGCGAGCCTCTCGTCGAAATGATCGATGTTGGCAAGACCTACGGAGCGATCCGAGCCCTCACGGGAATCAACATGGTCGTCAACGCGGGTGAGGTGGCGTGTGTGCTTGGCGACAATGGAGCGGGCAAGTCAACATTGATCAAGATTATTTCTGGGTTGCATCCCCACAATGAGGGACACGTGAAAGTCGATGGCGAAGAGGTTCACTTCGGCTCTCCCCGTGAATCTCTTGCTCACGGCATAGCGACGGTGTATCAGGATCTTGCCGTGGTCAGCCTGATGGAGGTGTGGCGTAACTTCTTCCTCGGCTCGGAGATGACTGGGAGCAAGCTCCCGCTATCCGGGATGAAGATCAAGGACATGAGGCGCATCGCCGACGAGGAGCTGCGCAAGATGGGCATCGTCGTCAAGGACATCGATCAACCCATCGGAACCCTGTCCGGCGGTCAGCGGCAGTGCGTCGCGATTGCGCGCGCAGTCTACTTCGGAGCTCGGGTCTTGATCTTGGACGAGCCGACGGCCGCTCTCGGTGTCAAGCAGTCCGGGGTGGTGCTCAAGTACACCGCGGCCGCCCGCGATGCCGGACTGGGCGTTGTGTTCATCACTCACAACCCGCACCACGCATACCTGGTGGGCAACCACTTCATCATCTTGAAGCTGGGCCAGGCCGTGCTGGACAAGAAGAGATCCGAGGTCAACCTTGACGAGCTCACCCGGCAGATGGCCGGCGGCGACGAGCTCACCGAGCTTGCGCACGAGCTGGAAGGCAGTAGTAGAGGTTGATCCGTTTCGCGCTCTTCGGCTGCGGACGGATCGGGCGCGTACATGCCGACTCGATCGATGTCAATCCCCGGGCCGAGCTGGCCTGGGTGTACGACCCGATCGAGTCGGCTGCGAATGAGGTAGCCAGGCAATACGGCGCGTCGAGCGCTTCCACCGTTGAGGTCGCCATTGATGACCCCAGCGTAGATGCGGTCGTGATTGCCTCGGCTACCCCGACGCATGTCGACCTGCTGACCCGCGCCGTACGAGCTGGTAAGGCGGTGCTCTGCGAGAAGCCGATCGACCTCGATCTGGGCCGCGTCGACGGATGCTGGTCGGAGATCGCCGCGCTGAACCCGACCGTCATGATCGGCTTCAACCGGCGATTCGATCCGTCCTTTCGGCAGGTACGCGACCAGGTAGCGGCCGGTGACATCGGGCGGCTGGAACAGCTGCTGATAGTAAGCCGTGACCCCGCCCCGGCGAGCCGCGAATACCTTGCGGCATCCGGCGGGCTGTTTCGCGATATGACCATCCACGACTTCGACCTCGCCCGCTTCTTCTTAGGCGAGATCGTTGAGGTGTACGCCACCGGCGCCAACGTCGTCGCTGATTTCATTGCCGAACTAGGTGATATCGATAGCGCTGTCGTCGTTATGCGGGGCCGCGATGGAGAGCTGTGCCACATCACAAACAGCCGTCGCAGCGTTTTTGGCTATGACCAACGGCTCGAGGCATTCGGCGCCACGGGCATGCTGAGCGTCGGCAATCAGCATCCGACCAGCGTCCGGCTGTCAAACGCAACTCAGACTGAGGCCGCTCCGGAGTACCTTAACTTCTTCCTCGACCGCTACACACCTGCCTACCGCGCCGAGCTTGATCATCTGATCACTGCCATGGAACAGGGTGAGCAACCCAGTCCGGGTTTCAGCGACGGCCGTAAGGCACTGGCTCTGGCCGACGCAGCTCTCGAGAGTCTCCACGCGGGTCGAACCGTGCGACTCGAGTCACAGTGAGTGTGGAAGGAGATCACGATGAGCACCCGCCTCCTCGAGGACAAGATCGTCCTGGTCAGCGGTGGAAGTCGAGGTCTCGGCGCGGGAATCGCCCGAGCGGCCGCCGATGCAGGTGCGGCCGGGATCATGATTACCGGACGCGACCCGGTGGCGGGTAAGGCCCTTGCTGCCGAACTGGCCCCTAACGGAACAGACGTCAAGTTTCACGCTGTTGATCTTGCCGATCCGCAAGCGGCCGCCGGGAGTGTGACCGCTGCCGTGGACAGCTACGGCCGGGTTGATTGCGTCGTCAACTCCGCGGGTCTCACCACGCGTGGGACGTTGCTGGACACAACCGTCGAACTCTTCGACGCTCACATCGCCGTCAACTTGCGGGCGCCGTTCTTTATCATGCAGGCCGCCGCGCACGATATGAGCAGCCGTTCGGCGCCCGGATCGATGGTCAACATCATTTCTTTCTCCGCACACGGTGGGCAGCCGTACCTGGCTCCCTACGTAGCGGCGAAAGCAGGCTTATTGGGCCTCACTCGCAACGTTGCCTACGCTCACCGCTTCGACCGAATCCGGATCAACGGCCTCAATATCGGCTGGACTGAGACCGAAGGCGAAGATGCCACTCAACGCGCCTTTCACGGTGCAGCTGATGACTGGGTTGCCACGGCCGCGGCCAAGCTGCCCATGGGCAAGCTCGGCCAGGTCTCTGAGATCGCCGAGTTCGTCGTGTTCCTACTCTCCGACCGCAGCGGAGTGGTCACCGGCTCGGTGATCGACTGGGACCAGAAGGTGCTCGGCTGCTACGACTGAACAGTGCATGCGGGCAACCCTTTGAACAGGGATCAGGACACAGCGACCGGACCTGTGCTGCCTCGGACGATCAGCCGTGGTTCCAAGATCGACTCGCGGGTCTCGTTGCGCCTACCCTCGAGCCGCTCGACCGCTGCGCGTACCGCCCACTGAGCCTGAATAGGGGCCTCCTGACTCACCGTCGTGAGATTGACCGCCGCGAACTGTGCAATCGGCGCGTTGTCGTAGCCTGCTACCGATATCACCTCCGGAACGGCGACACCGGACCGCGCTAGCCGGTCGATTACTCCCATCGCGCAATGATCATTGAACGTCGTGACCGCTGTCGGCAGAGGATCGCATCGGAGCAATTGGTCTGCGGCTCGCCAACCGTCCGCCTCACTCGATCCACCGGACATGATCTGAAGGCGCTGTTCCTCACCGTGGCGGCGCATTGCCGTCCGGTAACCGCGTCGCCGGTCCGCCGATATGGTGTGCCGGCCCCCGTCAATGTGGGCGATGTGATGGTGGCCAAGCCCCACAAGATGATCAACCACAAGCGCCAAACCCTTGTCATCGGCGGTACGCACAACATCGACGCTGTCGGTTACCACCCGACGGCCGACGAGAACGACAGGCACACTCGCTGCAAGATCATCGAGCATGCGCCTTCCCAACTCTGAGCCAAGCAAGATCAATGACTCGCAACGGAACTCCAGCAAGGTCTCGATTGCACGGCGCTCATCGTGGCTTCCAGTTACCGTGCTGAGCACTATCTGGTAGCCCTCCTGGTCCGCGGCTTCCTGGATTGTCTCCACAAGCTCAGCGTGGAAGGCATTTCGCACATTCATCGTTACGCCAAGATGTCGGGTCCGCCGAAGCTTGAGCAGGCTCGCGGTACGGTTCGTCCGATAGCCCAGCTGCTCGGCAGTTTGAAAGACCCGCGCACGTGTCGCGTCGCTGGCACCGGCCGCACCACGGAAGACGATGGAGACCAGCGCCTTGGAGACGCCCGCGGCCGCGGCCACATCAGCCATCGTGGGTGGCGTTACTCCGGCTACTGACTTGGCCATCTCAAGACTTTCAACTTTGACTTGACAATTACACAGCCGCGGACGCATCCTACTCTAGACCGATCTACTAGACCGGTCTAGTAGGAAGACCGCACGACCGTTGCGGCTGAGAGGACAAGATCATGACGATTAGTATTGCCGTGATTGGCGCAGGCATGGCGGGCCGCGCGCACGCGGCTGGCTACCGCGTTGCACCAACGCTTTATCAGTCCACCTTGCCGGACTTACGATTCATCTCCATTGCCGACGTCAGTCCTGAGCTCGGCTCGCTCGCGGCTCAACGCTTTGGGTATGAGCGTTCCGATACCTCCTGGCAGGCGATCGCGGAGGACCCAGAGATCAACGTTGTCAGCGTTGTTGTGGCCAATCACTTGCATCGTGAGATGGTGGAAGGCCTGGTGGCCGCGGGCAAGCACGTGCTCTGTGAGAAGCCGCTGAGCGACAACCTCGAGGACGCCCGAGTCATGGCGGACGTTGCACGTAGCGCCGACACGGTGGTTCGCATCGGCTTCACCTTCCGCCGCGCGCCCGGCATCGCTGCCCTCCGTGAGCTGGTGAGCTCCGGTGCGCTTGGCCGCGTTCTGCATGTTGACGGGCGGTAC
>JBKPEY010000645.1:0-7153 GCA_046744405.1 Actinomycetota bacterium | reverse complement strand
CAACGAGGCCGTGAGCCGGGGTCGTCCCCACGAGCTGATGATAGGCCCGGCCTCTGGTGACGCTCTAGGCTCTAGGCGATCCGCGTCACTGGGAACTCAGCGCACGCCGCGGGGCCGGTGTTCAAGTGACTTTGCAGCCAGCTGATGGTCGGGCTGGTCGGGACTGTCGTGAACTGTATATCCGCAGCGCCGAGCAAAGTCGATGCCTCCTGC
Source organism: Actinomycetota bacterium (assembly GCA_046744405.1). Taxonomy (GTDB): domain Bacteria; phylum Actinomycetota; class Actinomycetes; order Propionibacteriales; family Propionibacteriaceae; genus Microlunatus. The sequence continues at coordinate 6,940 of JBKPEY010000645.1, read as the reverse complement.
ATTGGTTCGACGAACCAGTCCGCGGACCGTGGAGCTTCCCCGGTCAACGGCCTCTGTCTCAAGCCACCGGAGCACTGACGAGCCAACGCCCACGAGTCGATAACGGTCAGCGATCACCAGCAGGCCGACAGTCCAATCGTCAGAGCTTGGATAGCCGATGATGCAATCCAGGGCACCAGCCAGCCCGCCGCTCTTCCATATCCCGATGAGCAGCTTGGACTCGTACCCGACCCCTTCTGGCAGATTGATGAACGTGCCTACCGCGTCCGCGGCGCCGGGTTCGCCGAACGCAGTCCGAAAATCGCTGAGGTCGTCGAAGAGTTCTTGGAGCAGCGGTCCGTCCTCACCCTCCATCGGCCATAGCCGGACTGCGTCAAGATCAACTGGCCAAATTGGATTCGGCTTGAGGTTGTCCACGTCACTATCTCCTGATCAGGGTTTGAGTGTGTCCCTTTCTTCCGACATCGAGAGGAAGGACACACATAGACCCATGCTTAGGGCGTTGAGAATTGGCTGCCGAGGAGACTCCGACGCCCATTTTCTCCGGTCATCTGGCGGGACAGCGCGCTCAACACTTTCCATTACGGGCCTATACGTGGTATGCAGTTTTCCTGCTACCGTTCGCTTTTCGGGAAGGATCTATCACAAAATGAGTGATCAGACGACTCGTGCTGCGGTCAGCGATTACGACGCCATTGGCGGGGGCCCGGCCGTGAGCGCTGTCGTAAATGACTTCTACGAGCGGGTTCTGGGAGACCCGCAGCTTGCCCCGTACTTCGAGGGCATCGACATTCCTCGACTCAAGCGACACCAAGTGCTTTTGGTGACCCAAGTACTAGGCGGCCCGGACAACTATGACGGCCGCCCGCTCGCCGAGGCTCATGCAAGCCTCGGAGTCGACCATGACGACTTCACAGCAGTCGCTGGCCACCTGACGGGTGCCATGCGTGATGCCGGAGTCCCTGAAGACATCATCATGAGGGCCATTGCGGTAGTCGCCGCCACTGAGCCCGACATCGTTAAGTCTGGATCGCCCTAACGCCTATGGACACCGCCGCCTTGAAGGCCAGTTGGGGGAAGGTCGCGGCAGCAGGCGACGATGTCCCGCTGTACTTCTACTCTCACCTGTTCTTGAGCCACCCCGAAGTGCGCCCGATGTTCCCGATTCAAATGTCGGGCCAGCGCGACAAGCTGTGGGCTGCTCTCGGAGCTGTCGTCTCCAACGTCGACGAGGTCGACAAGGTGCTACCGCTTCTCGAGCAGCTAGGTCGCGATCACCGCCGCTTTGCGGTGATCACTGAGCACTACACAGCTGTCGGAGCCAGCCTGCTCGCGACCTTGAAGAAGTTCCTCGGCCCGGCCTGGACGCCGGATCTCGCTGACACCTGGGCACAGGCGTACGGGCTGGTTGCCAAGGTCATGGTTGCCGCCGCCGAGCAAGATGAGGATGTCGCGCCGGCGTCCTGGGAGGCGGACGTAGTCAGGGTCGAACGACGCTCTGTAGAAGTGGCCGTTATCGAGGTGGTACCGCGCGAGCCGTTCCCCTACCGGGCGGGTCAATCGGTGGCCATTGAGATTCCACAGCGGCCGCGCCTATGGCGATATTTCAGCCCGGCGAACGCTCCCGATCCCTCGGGCCGTATGCAGTTCCACATTCAGCCGATCGCCGGTGGTCTGGTCTCCACGGCAGTAGTCCGCCGGCTGGGCCAGGGCGACACCATCAGGATGGCCGCACCGGTCGGCCAGCAGCTCACCCTGCCCGAGAACGGGGATATTCCAGATCTCCTCCTAGTGGCAGGTGGTACCGGCTTAGCACCGCTGCGCGCGGTATTGGAGGAGATCGAACGCGGCTGGCGATCCACTGGTTATGGCCCGCGGGTGCATCTGTTCCACGGTTCGCGGATGCCCTGGAACCTTTATGATCATGAGCACCTCACGGGCCTCGCGCGCAAGCCATGGTTTGACTACACCCCGGTGGTCTCGGACGACCCGACGTACCACGGCGCCAAAGGCCTCGTCGGCACCGTGGCAGCGAAGTCCGGCGATTGGTCCAACCGAATCGCCATGGTGTGCGGTTCGCCGGACATGGTTCGGTATACGGTGCAGGAGCTGGAGAATTCGGGCGTTCCGGCCAAGTCGATTCGGCGTGAGCAGTTCGATTTCCAGGGCGCGGCGTCGCCGACGGAGGAGTTACATGACGCAATGGAGTCCAGGTAGCCGTGGCGGGGGTACACACCATGAGCAGAACTGATCTTCCCCGTACCCGGACCAATCCACACGACGTCCGTCGCAAGAACTTCTCTGTCCGGCTCCGAGGCGTCGACCCAGGCGAGGTTCGCACCTTCCTTACCGCTCTTGCTGACGAGCTTGAGGGCATCCAGACCCAAGTTGCGGTGCTGACCCAGGAAAACCAAGCGCTACGCGCCCAGCTCGATGAGACCCGTGCCGAAGTCGCAGATGCCCGGGCAGACCCCATGGAACATGCCACCGACCAAGCCGTCAGCGTGCTCAACCAGGCGCAGCAGCTCGCCGACTCCCTGATCGATGAAGCCATGCAGTCGGCCCGCGACTTGCTGTTGACGGCGCGCTCCCAGCAGCGCGACGTCATGGAGCAGGCCAAGGTGGCTGCCACGGGCGCTGTCAACCGCGCCACAGCGATCGCTGAGCGCGGGAGTAGTAACGATGAGTCGGGCAGCCGGGACGTGGAGTACATCCGGATGTTCGCCAAGGTGGCGCAAGTGCAGTTCCAGGCGGTACTCGATGCACTCAACGAGCAAGTCAGCCGGCTCGGTGAGGTCGGCGGAGTCGAGCCTTTGAGGTCCGAGCGGCGATCAGCGGACTCTGCCTAGACCCGCTAGCTGATCCAAGCGCCCTTCGTCAGAGCCCGTACGCCTCCAGCAGGTGCAACCACACTTCAGCGATCGTGGGGAAGGATGGCACCGCATGCCGCAGCGTGTCGAGCGGGACAGCTCCGGCGATGGCAACGGTCGCCGAGTGCACCAGTTCTTGTACGCCTGGTCCGGTGAAGGTGGCACCGACTAGTACGCCGCGTGCTTCGTCGATGATCAGCTTGCTGGTGCCCGAGATGCCGTTGCCCAAGACGTACGCGCCGGGAACATCACCAGTGCCATAGGTCACTACCCGAACCTTGATTTCCTGCTGCCTTGCTTGATCCTCGGTCAGACCCACCGCGGCCACCTGCGGATCGGTAAATGTGACCCGCGGCACGATGTCCGAACTGGCCCGATCAGCGATCCGCCTACCAAGGATCACATCTGCAGCTATCCGGGCCTGATATTTGCCCATGTGCGTGAGCAGCGCCCGACCGTTGCAGTCACCGACCGCGTACAGCCAGTCGCCTTCCATCCCAGTCGCCCGCAGCTGATCATCGACCGCAACTGGCTTGCCGGGGTTCAGGCCAACGGTGTCCAGCCCAAGTTGCTCGGTTGCCGGGCGCCGGCCCGCAGCGACGAGTAGCTCATCGCCGACGTAGGTTCCACTGGCTGCTTCAACGGTGACCGGACCGTCGGCTCCGTCGCGGCGGACCCTTTGCACCTTCGTTCCGGTAACTACGGTGATGCCCTCGGCCTCCAGAGCGGCTCGGATCTCCTCACTGGCGAATGGCTCCTCCCGGCCTAACAGCCGCGGGAAACCTTCCAGCACGGTCACTTCTTCAGAGCCGAGGCGGCGAAACGCCTGTGCCATCTCCACCCCGACGGCCCCACCACCGAGTACTACCAGCCGGCGCGGTACTTCCTTGGCGGCGGTGATATTCCGGTTGTTCCATGGCCGAGCCTCGGCCAAGCCGTCGATGGGCGGCAGCGCGGCGCTAGTGCCAGTGGAAAGAACCACGGCCCGGCGCGCGCCGAGCACTCGCTGCTCCTCGCCTTCCCGCTCCACTAGGACGGTTCGCTCTCCATCGAGCCGACCGGATCCGCGTACCAGCGTGATCTTGTGCTCCTCCAGCCAAGGCAGCGCACCATCGTCGTGCCAGTCGTTGGTCATGTAGTCGCGCTGGGCAAAGGCGGCGTCGACATCGATCTGACCGGTCACAGCCTCACTCGCGCCAGGCGCCCGGCGAGCCGCCGCAATGACATCGCCCGGCCTGATCAGGGTCTTGCTGGGGACGCAGCCCCAGTAGGAACACTCGCCACCAACAAGCTCTCGCTCGACAAGTGCGACTCGTAGACCGCCGTCGGCGCAGCGTCCTGCGATCACCTCACCCGCCGGCCCGGCACCGATCACGATCACGTCGAAGTCGTCCATCAGATCCTCCTCGGCATTTCTGGTTGTTAAGCGGCCTCTCTTCCGACGAGGTCTGCTCGATCCTTGACCTGAGCGCTGCCAATCAACGTGTGCTGCTGCATCCCGGCCGCTCCCAGCTCAGAGCCCTCCTCGAACTGCACTACGCATCCGGCGAGCCGGCGGTGGCACATGAACAACGAGCAACCGAGGCCCGGTCTGACGGTCCACTGCCAGGAAATCGTCGAGCTCGTGACAGATTATCTAGAGGGCGCGCTCGATCTGGAGATGACCGCCGAAGTAGAGGCCCACCTCGAACTCTGCGACGGATGCGACACCTACGTGGAACAGATGCGAACCACCGTTCGCGCGCTCGGACGAGTGCCGGTGGAGAGCCTGAGTGAAGATGCTCAAGCCGAACTCGTACGCGCCTTCCGCGACCTGCACGGGCCGGCCGCTTCCCAGTAAGCGGCGCTTTCACTGAAGCGGAGACGTCCCGATCAAGCCGCCTCTCCAGCTGGTCTAAGGCTGCGGACGAACCTTGTTATCGCGTCTTCAGCAGTGGGGACCTGGCCGAACACCTCGCGCTGACGGGTCGGGTCGGCGACGTACCGGCCGGTCTGGAACCAGCTCATCATTGCGGTCATGTCCTTGACCATCGGACTGAACTTGCCGACCAACGCGCCTGCCGTATTGATCAAGCCGCCCGGCATGCTCCGCACTCGGATCTGCTGACCAAGCAGCTGCCCCGAAATCTGTGCAATCTCCTGCATGCTTACCGGCCGATCCCAGCCGATGTCGATGCGCTGCCCGTCCACACCGCGGGCGTCGACAGCGTCGGTGAGGTAGCCGGCCAAGTCCTGGGTCAGGACGAACGTGAGTGGGATCGTGGGGGAGCCGAACCACATCAGCCGGCGTTTGGCTAGTGGGTCACCACCCATCCGGGCGATCATGTCGAGGAATGCGCCGGGGCGCAGCGACACGAACGGGACACCTAACTCTTCGAGACGGTCCTCCGCGAGTTTCTTATGCCAGAAGTGGGGGATCTGTGGCGTCTGGTCACAGGTCAGGATGCTGGTCAAGACGAATCTGCGTACGCCGGCCCGACTCGCCGCCTCGGCAAGATTCCGGTTGCCGATCGTGTCGATCTCGTCGGTGTCACCCTTGCTGTGCCGGGTATAGCCCGCGGCTGAACTGATCACCGTGTCCGCGCCATCCATCGCCTGCAGCAGGGAGGCAGGGTCCATCATGTCCCCGCGCGCGATCTCCACGCCGCTCGCTACCAGACGCTTCGCGTCCGACGCCGGCCGCACCAGCGCGCGTACCCGTTTGCCGCGCGCGAGCAGTTCATCTACGACTTGTCCGCCAAGCATTCCCGTGCCACCAACAACGAGCACGCGTTCATCACTGGTCATCGTGAGCTCCTCCCTACGCGCCCTGATGGACTACAGCATCGTGGACGGTCCGCTGGTAGATGGTCGGCCGGTCGTGTCTGGTCGGGTGCCCATCGAGGTTCCAGCTCCACGAAACGGTGGGCGTAATCCGCATGTACTGACCCGGTCCGAACTGGCCTTCCTGGCGAACGAGAAGTTCCGCGTTGCCGTAGATCCGCATGCCACGGACGGTCCACGGATTGACCGATACCAGATCGTCGATGACGAGAGCTATCTTCGTGTTCCCGGCCCGCACGTTACGAAACTTCCGGGTCTTTACGGGGTTCATGCCGCCGACGTAGAAAGACTGTCCGTCGAACTGGTATCCCACCGGCATCACGTCTGGCTGGCCGTCCGCGGCGACGGTGGCTATCCGAGCCAGTCGCTGGCTCCGCAGGTAAGCGATCTCTTCCTCGGTAAAGGACATTGGCATACCTTCTAAAGGTCGTTCAAGGCACATACTGTACGTGTCATTAACTATCTGCGTTCTGTACCATAGCTCTGTGAAGGAAAGCCCGCAAGCGACGGCCTTGAATCAAGCCGTCGGACAGCGGCGTAAGGCGGATGGACAGCACCACAGTGCCGATGAGCACAGGGCCGATGAGCAAAGGGCCGATGAGCACAGGGCCGATGTCCCTGCCGACGCCGCTGCAGGGCTCATCCAGCTTTCCGGCCTGGTGCACGGGCTCTATGCCCGCATCTCCCAGCGCCATGACCTCACGCCCGTTCAGGCAAAGCTTTTATGCATCGTCGCCGAGAACCCCAGGGGAATGGCCGAACTGGCACAGTGCTTCGGTGTGGAGAAGGCGGCGCTCACCGGCTTGGTGGACAGGGTGGAGCGGCGCGGCCTCGCCAAGCGAACTCCCGTGCACGGCGACCGGCGGGCACTGCACGTAACGCTGACCGAGGCCGGTCGGCGGGCAGCAGCGGCCTTCCATGACGAGGTGACCGCGGAACTGGAACGTCTCCTTGCCTCCCTCACACCGCCCGAGCGGAAACAGTTCGGGCAGGCGACGACAGCCATCATCGCAGCGTGCAGGACACTGCCCTCGGGGGTCCTCGCTGGTGCCGCAGAGCGGGGTAGACCTGCATCATCGCAATAGCAGAAGCTAGGCCTGTCACCGTTTCGCGAGTTCGAGGCGAAGAGTCTGCTCCAGTCCAATACGCCGGGTACATGCCTCCCAGCGGAATGACCGGGCGAGTTCACGAGCCTCATGCGGAGTGATCCCACGGAACCGCTCCGCGAATTCCGGTATCAGCGCTTC
>JBKPEY010000561.1:0-6449 GCA_046744405.1 Actinomycetota bacterium | reverse complement strand
CACTAGTTCACCCTAACCGTGCGATTGGGTTGAAGTGCTGGCGCTGATCAGGATGAGAGAGCGCTGCGGACGTCGGTGTGCTTGAAATCACCGCCTTTATAGAGCAGCGGCTCATCACGCTCGACGGCCAGCGCGTACGCGAAGCAATCGCCAAAGTTCAGACCGGCGGGATGGCGGCTGCCCTTACCGAAGTTTCGATAAGCCGAGCGAGCGATGCGTACCTGAGACTCCGTCACCTCGACAAGCTGGATGGCCCCGGCCGCTAGATAGCGATCGAGCTTCTCGCCCGGGCCAGGGGAGCGCTGCCGGTCGAGCACAACTGCCGCCTCAAGGTAGTTGGCGACAGAAAGCATCGGCCGAGCCGCCCCGCTCAATAGATCGTTGAATTCCTCGGCGTCGGGCTCTCCAGTCAAAATGGCTATTAGGACCGAACTGTCGATGATCACCGCGGCATACCGACTTCGTCGTACAAGACCTCGTTTGGATCGTTGTTGAGGTCTTGATCAATGAGGGCGGCGGATTCTCTAGCGATGCGCATCATTGCCTCGCGCCGCGCGCTGCGACTTTCCGCGCGCTCCAGCTCCTCAAGCCGCCGGCGTACAGCATCCTCGACAGCAGAGGTTTGCGATTGGCCGGTTAGCTCGGCGAGCCGGCGTACCAGCCGGTGTGTCTCCTCATTCTTGATGTTCAAACTCACGGTAGAAGTCTACCTCATAAGGGTATCTTTCTACCCTGTTCACAGTTCGGCTTAGAAGCTGCCGGGCAACTGGGCCGCGTCGGGGTGCAATAGATCGGCTGCCAGGTCGCCATATTCGGCGACTCTCACTAGGACATCTTCCGGCGTGAACCGAAGATCATCCGGTCCGCGGACGCTGCCTAACTCCTCCCACGTCACCGGTGTGGCGACGGCAGGACGTTCTCGGCCTCGCATCGAGTAGGGGGCGATGGTGTTCCGGGCTGCCAGGTTCTGGTTGTAGTCCACATAAATCCGGCCCGCTCGCTGCTCGACCGACATGGTGGCTACGAAGAAGTCGGGCTGCGCCGTATGGAGCGAGGCATTGAGCTGCTTGACATAACCCCACGCCGACTTGCTGCGAGTTGGCGCGATTGCGGCGTACACCTGAATGCCCTTGCTTCCAGAGGTTTGTGCGATCGGGAGCATGCCGTCTTCAGCCAGCTTGGCCGCCACGATCAGTGCCGCCCGAGCGCTGTCGACGATCGTCATGCCAGCGCCCGGATCCAGGTCTACGACGACGCGATTGGCCAGCGGCTCGCCAGCATGCGGCTCCGGCTCCGGGAGGCTAATAATTCCGTCTTCCGGCGTGGCGCTGCTGACCGTCCACTGCGGAACGTGCATCTCGAGGGCAGCAAGATTGGCCAGCCATACCACCGCCGCCTCGTCGTCAGCGACGATGTAGTCAATGATCCCGTCACTGGTGTTGACCTTGACCCGGCGCACCCACTCCGGGGTACCGATTGGCGCGTTCTTTTCATAGAAGGGGGCGCGGTCTGGGCCAACCCCGTCGGGGAACCGCAATCTGGTCATCGCCCGGTCGCGGATGTGCGGCAGTATGACGGGGGCAATGCGCAGGTAGTAATCAATTACCTCAGCCTTGCTGAAGCCCACGCTTGGATACAGAACTTTGTCGAGATTTGTCAGCGTCAAGGTTCGGCCGCCAACCCGTGTCACAAGCTCACCTGCGGCAGCCACATCCCTATCCCATCATCCGGAATAGCACCCGTCGCGGCCGCGTTACCCTCAAGATCGAGAATCCTGTTGCGGCGGTATCGCGCCGCGTCTTTGAGCTGGAGGAGAACCGTGGCCTTGCCGCCGCTGGTAGCGCCCGCCGATGAACTGACGATCGACGAGGTACGCCGTTATAGCCGTCACTTGATCATCCCCGATGTTGGGATGGAGGGACAGAAGCGGCTGAAGAACGCCCGTGTGCTGGTGATCGGAGCCGGTGGCCTGGGAAGTCCTGCCCTGCTCTATCTCGCTGCGGCCGGCGTCGGGACGCTTGGCATCGTGGACTTCGACACGGTCGACGAGTCGAATCTGCAACGCCAGATCATTCATGGTCAATCAGATATTGGAAAGTCCAAGGCCCAGTCAGCCAAGGAGTCGATCACCGAGACTAACCCGTTCGTCAACGTTGTGGTGCACGACATCCGGCTGGACAACGACAATGTGATGGAGATCTTCGCCCAGTACGACTTGATCATCGATGGCACTGACAACTTCGCCACTCGGTACATGGTCAACGATGCTGCGGTGCTGCTCGGCAAGCCCTATGTATGGGGCTCGATCTATCGGTTCGATGGGCAGGTCAGCGTGTTTTGGGCAGAGCAGGGCCCGTGCTACCGCTGCTTGTATCCAGAGCCGCCGCCGCCGGGCATGGTGCCGAGCTGCGCCGAGGGCGGTGTGCTCGGCGTGCTTTGTGCATCGGTCGGCGCTACCCAGGTCACCGAGGCGATTAAGCTGCTGACCGGTATCGGAGATCCGCTCATTGGACGGTTGCAGATCTACGACGCGTTGGAGATGAGCTGGCGTCAGCTGAGTGTCCGCAAGGACCCGCAGTGCGCGGTGTGCGGTGAGAATCCAACCGTCACCGAGTTGATCGACTACGACGACTTTTGTGGTGCGATCACCGATGAGGCGGCCGAGGCGGTCGCCGGGCACACCGTTGATGTCAAGCAGCTAGAGCAGTGGCTGACCGAGCGTGAATCCGGCAGGAAGGACTTTGTCCTGATCGACGTACGCGAGAAGGTCGAACGGGACATCAACCAGATTCCGGGATCGATCCTCATTCCCAAAGGTGACTTTCAATCTGGTGCTGCGCTGGGTGATCTGCCGCAGGACAAGCAGGTAGTGCTCTACTGCAAGACTGGCGTCCGTTCGGCGGAGGTCCTGGCTCTGGTTCACGGTGCTGGGCTGGCTGATGCAGTGCACGTCGGTGGCGGCGTCAGCGCCTGGGTCCGGCAAATCGACCCGTCACAGCCGGCCTACTGAGTTCAGCAAGCCACCCGTCGCCTAGGGCCTCTCGGCAACCTCTGAGCCACGCGCGAGAGTGGACAGTTGTTGCGGTGTGATCGGATGCACGAGTGGGTCGGCATGACGATGAGCTAGCTCCCAGCCTGATTCGATCCGACGGAAGACCCGGGTCACTCGCAGCGACCAGTCCTGCTCCGGCAGATCGCCAACCACTCCGCGCTGGTGTTCGATGGTCACCAGGACAACGAGGTTCCCCGAGACGTAGGTCTTGATCAGCTCCAGCTCTGCGCTGCCGGACTGGAACATCCCCGCCATGGCGGATCGGCTCTCCGCGGAGTCGTCGAATCCGTGCCGAGCCGGCCCGCCGGCCGGATTCAGCAGGGTGTAATCCTCCGCGTGGTGAATGAGCCCGAGATAGCGGTCGATGTCGCCTGCCATCAAGGCATCAGCCGCCTCCGTGACTTGAGCGATGAGCTGAGCGAGGTCGGATTCGGTGATGAGCTCTGGCATAGGCATCAGTCTTCTCGAGAATGTGGCTTATCGCCCAACGATCAAATGACGAAGCCCCCGGGTTGACCGGGGGCTTTGACGTTGCGTTGGGCGTTTTCAGATCGCGTGGACCTGGTCGGCCTGCGGACCCTTCGGTCCCTGGGTGGTTTGGAACTCCACACGTTGGCCCTCGTCGAGCGTCCGGAATCCGCTCGACTCGATCGCGCTGTAATGGACGAAAACGTCCGGACCGCCGCCGTCCACGGCAATGAAGCCGTAGCCCTTTTCGGCATTGAACCACTTAACGGTTCCCTGCGCCATGAAACATCTCTCCTAGCATCTGCATTCGAAACCGCACCTCACGGTTCCGACTGCTGTTGGACGCCAGGGAAATCCTCACGCCCACGCAAAGTTCTGGGGGCGTAGCACTGACCACGACACCGACCACTTGCAACAGCGTCCCTAGCCTGTCATAGATCGCAGCGCAATGTGAACCCTGCTAACCGTCGTGTCTCGACTCATATTGTGATCACGGCGCGTCGCGTTGCGGGATATGCAGGTTGACCGCCTCATCGATTCTCAAACGGGCCTGCGCCAGGTCGACGCGATCACCCTTAAGGGGTGTTTTGTCGGCCTTGAGCAATCTCAGTCCGCGCTCCTCGAGGGAACGAGCCGGTCGCCCGTCAGCGCGTACCACCCGCCACCACGGCACTCCGCCGCCGAACTGGGCCATGACATGGCCGACCTGGCGGGGCCCACCACGGCCGACGATCTCGGCAATGTCGCCATACGTCGCGACCTGACCGGGAGGTATTTGCTCCACGACGCTCAAGACGAGTTCGGTGTAGTCGTCATCCACCGAGTTCACCAATTCCCGGTACCCGGCCCGCCCTTGAACGGGCCGATCACATTCGATGTGATCCACCCGCCGTAGAAATGACCGGCCTGCGGCACCACCCGTTCGCCGTCCACGATGCACTCATCCATTGCTCCGGCATACAGACTTACATGATCAGCAATGACCGAATAACGGCCATCAGGATGCGGGTAGTACCACGCTGCCCGAGGAGCGATCTTGGTGCCACCGATCACATCGAGGTAGGAAGCCCGCCCCTTCCACTCGCAGAACGACCAGCCGCGAGCCGGCCTCAGTGCGCTTTCGATGAAGGCCGACCGAGGTAGGTAGTAAGTCGGCGGATGGCCGGTTTCCAAAATCCGCCAACTGGTGCGAGCCGCACATATCTCCACTCCGCCCAAGATCACAGTGATTTCCTCGTCGCTGGCACGTACCGCAGGCGGCCGCGGATAGTCCCAGACTGATTCCTGTCCAGGCGCAATGGGTTCAGGGATGGGGCGAGCGGACATGAGGTGAGGGTACGCCGAGGCGAGCTGCCTCCTGTTTCGTCGGCCCGCGATACTGAACCAGTGAGTACGCCGAGGACGGGTACGCCGGGGATTGAGCTGCGTCGCGCGCGGCTGCGTTTCCTGACCCGGACTGACTGGGCCGAGACGCACCACAGCTTTTCTTTCGGGGAGCACTACGACCCCGGCAACGTCTCCTTCGGTCGTCTTCTGGTCAACAACGACGATGTGGTACGCGCCGGAGCCGGCTATGCAGACCACCCTCACCAAGACACCGAGATCGTTACCTGGGTGCTCTCCGGATCATTGGTTCATGAGGATTCATCCGGCAACTCCGGGCTGATCTATCCGGGACTAGCCCAGCGAATGAGCGCGGGCTCGGGAATCGTGCACGCCGAGCGCAATGATGCCTACCGGATCGATCCGACACGTCCAGCCGAGCCGGTGCACTTTGTCCAAATGTGGATCAGACCGGACCAGCCGGGCAGCTCGCCGAGCTATCAGCAACGGGAGCTGGCGCTAGCTGATCTTGCAGACGGCTGGGTGCCGATCGCGTCAGGCCGGCACCCTGACAGCGTCGTGACTCTCGGCAGCGCCGGCTCGACCTTGTGGATCAGTGTGCCGCCAGCTGGCGCGTCCCGAACACTGCCAGGCGGTGATCTGCTGCACGTCTATCTGGCGCGGGGTGTCGTCGAGGTCGAGACCATTGGACGGCTGGATGCTGGTGACTCACTTCGGCTGTCAGACTCTGCTGAACTGAGACTTTCCGCGCTTGCGGAAGCCGAAGTACTGGTCTGGCAGATGGATCGCGAACAAGGAGATCTCGGATGAGCAACTTTCGGGTGGCGGTAGCCCAGGTTCTCAGTGGTTCAGATCCCGAGGAAAATCTCGAGCTGGTCGCAACCCGGGCCGCCGAAGCCGCCAAGAACGGCGCCCAGCTGCTGATCTTTCCGGAAGCCACCATGCGTCGCTTCGGCTTGTCGCTTGCAGAGGTCGCCGAGCCAGTCGATGGACCGTGGGCGCAGAAGTTGGGAAAGATCGCGGAGCACCATCAGCTTGTTGTTGTGGCTGGCATGTTCACTCCGAGTGAGGATGGACGGGTCAGGAACACGCTGCGAGTTCTCGGCCCGGGTGTTGACGCGTACTACGACAAGATTCACCTCTTCGACGCATTCGGGTTTCGAGAATCCGACACTGTTGCGCCGGGTACGGAACCGGTCATGATCACGGTGGGCGAAACAAAACTCGGGCTCACCACCTGCTACGACGTACGGTTTCCGGGCCTGTACATCCGGCTTGCCGAGCTAGGAGCGCAGGTCATCTGTGTGGCTGCATCGTGGGGTGCGGGAGCCGGCAAGGTCGAGCAATGGCAGCTGCTGACCCGAGCCCGGGCGCTGGACTCCACCTGTTACCTCCTAGCGGCTGGTCAGGCCGATCCGGCGGCGGCTGGCATGACATTCGAAGGCGGCAGAGAGCTGAGCGAGCGATCAAACGCTGCACCGACTGGGGTTGGCTACAGCTCGGTGATCTCGCCCCAAGGCGAGGTGCTGCAATCGTTGGGTGCCGAGCCCGGGCTATTGATGGCTGACCTTGATCTTGACCTGGT
>JBKPEY010000566.1:0-5743 GCA_046744405.1 Actinomycetota bacterium | reverse complement strand
CCGTTGCAGCAATGGGTGTGGACGCCTTGGTTATCCGACATCACGCCTCGGGTGCGCCGTGGCAGGCCTCTCGCTGGATCGACGCTCATGTGCTCAACGCCGGTGATGGGACCCATGAGCATCCCACTCAAGCGTTGTTGGATGCCTTTACGATCCGGCGGCATTTCCGACGCACGGTGCCGGACCAGGTGAGCTTCGAGGGCAAAACGGTGGCCATCGTTGGCGACATCACTCACTCCCGAGTGGCGCGGAGCAACGTGTTGCTGCTGACGACGCTGGGAGCGCAAGTGACCTTGGTCGCACCGCCGACGCTGCTGCCGTCGGGTATCGACAGCTGGCCGGTGCTGGTCTGCACAGACCTTGATCAAGTGCTGCCGTACGCGGACATTGTGATGATGCTCCGCGTGCAGCGGGAACGAATGTCCGGCGGATACTTTCCCACGCCGCGGGAGTACACCATCGGGTACGGCCTCACTCGTCCCAGGCTGGACGCGATGAAGCCGGGCGCCGCTATCTGTCATCCCGGCCCCATGAACCGCGGATTGGAGATCTCCGCGGATGCTGCCGATGCCGCCAACTCGTTGATCTTGGACCAGGTGGCAGCCGGGGTATCGGTACGGATGAGCGTGCTGTATGAGCTGCTGGGAGGCTCGGAGTGACTGAGCTGCTCATCCGCGGTGCCGATGTCAACGGCCGCGGGCGATCTGATCTGCTGATCCGCGACGGTCGTTTCGTCGAGCCGTCGGATTCCGGTGACGAGGTAGACCAGCTGGACGCCGATGGGCTGATCGCATTACCGGGGCTGGTCGACCTGCACACCCATCTGCGAGAACCGGGCCGCGAAGACGCCGAAACCGTGAACTCCGGCACGCTGGCGGCGGCACGTGGCGGCTTCACTGCGGTGCTGGCGATGGCCAATACGACACCTGTCACCGACACGGCGGAGGCTGCCACGCACGTTGCTGCGCTCGGTGCTCGCGACGGGCACGCCCAGGTCGTGCCGGTAGGAGCCGTGAGCAAGGGCCTGGATGGCCTCGAGCTCGCTGAGCTGGGTCTGATGGCCGCCTCGGGTGCCGGTGTACGGATGTTCTCCGACGATGGTCACTGTGTGTCGGATGCCCGGCTGATGCGACGAGCGTTGGAATATGTCCGAGCTTTTGATGGCGTCGTCGCCCAGCACGCGCAGGATCCACAGCTTGCGGGCGCGGGCGCATGCTGTCATGAGGGTGAGATCTCAGGGAAGTTGGGACTTCCCGGTTGGCCTGCTGCAGCCGAGGCAGGGATCGTTGCGCGGGATGTCCAGATCGCCGAGCTCACCCGCTCCCGACTGCACATCTGTCATGTGTCGTGTGCGGAGACCGTGGACGTCATCCGGTGGGCGAAGCAGCGCAACATCAATGTGACCGCCGAAGTCGCGCCCCATCACCTGGCGCTTACTACTAGCGAGGTGCTGGGTTACGACCCGACCTACAAGGTGAACCCTCCGCTGCGGCCGGAGGAGCACGTCCAGGCCCTTCGGGAAGGACTTGCGGACGGAACCATTGACGCGGTTGCCACCGACCACGCGCCGCACGCGCGGCACGACAAGGAACACGCCTTCGCTGAGGCTGCATTTGGCATGCTCGGACTGGAGACCGCGCTGGCCGTGGTCATCGAGACCATGATCAACTCCGATCTGTTGAGCTGGACCGAGCTGGCCAAGCGGATGTCGATCATGCCTGCGCACATTGCCCGGCTTTCCGGTCAGGGCCGTCCGGTCGCCGTCGGCGAACCGGCCAATCTGGTCCTGATTGATCCGGCTGCTCGTGCGGTGGTGGAGCGCACTAACTCCGCATCACTGTCACGCAACAATCCGTGGCACGGCCGCGAACTGCCCGATCCGGTGGTTGCCACCGTTTGGGAAGGACGAGTTACTTACCAGAAGCAACTCTGATCGGCCTTCTGGGCAACCTGGTGGCGATAGCGACACCGACCAGCGAGAGCGCGCCACCAACAATCGCGAGCGGCGGTGGCACCTCACCGAGGAACAGCCAGCCGAGCAGGATCGTGATCGGTGGCACGAGGAATGTCGTGACACCCAGCCTTCCTGCGGTGCTGTGCTTGAGGGCGTACGCCCAGGTGGAAAAGGCCAGCGCCGTCGGTACGAGTCCGAGATAGACCACTCCGATGATTTGCAAGGCGGGCGCAGCGGCGACGTCCGCGACCAGCTGACCGGCAAATGGCAGGCAGGCGACGGCGCCTATGAGGCAAGCCAGCCAGGTCACCTGTAGGGCAGGAATGCGGCGCAGCACGACCTTCTGTGCCACCAAGGCAATCGAATACAGCGCGGCACTGAGCAGTATGAGGAGGACCCCCATGAGGCTGGCTTTCCCTGTACTGGTGGCAATCCCGATGATCAGTGTGCCGGCGAATGCCACCAGACCTCCGATGACGAGCATTCGTGGAAATCCCTCGCCGAGGAGGATCCCAGCCAGCACGCCGATCAGGATCGGCGCAAGCTGGATCAACATCGAGGCGGTGCCGGCGTCGACGTGTTGCTCGCCGGCATTAAGGGCGATGCTGTAGCCCGCGAACCAGGCAACGCCCACCACAGCGGTGAGGGCCCACTCGCGGCCGCTGAGCCGGACGAGTCTGCGGCCAATCATCATGGCGCTAAGGGCGAGACTCGCCACGAGCAGGCGACCGAGTGCGAGAGCCCCGGGGTGGATGTCGTGTGCGGCGTACCGGATCACGACGAAGGCTGACGCCCAGGCAAGAACCGTTGTCGTCACCGCGAGCGGAGGCCGCCAACTCGAGTCTATTTTGATCTTGGCCTGTCGGCTGTCCCTGATGACGCCGGTCACCGGTCAAGGATAGTGACCGATCAGAGATGTCAGCCCGGGATCCGAAGTCATCTTAGGCTGAGACACATGCCGGACTGGTTACCAGACAATCTCGCGGCGCTGGTGGTTTTCAAGCCGATTCGCATCGTGCTATTGATCATTGCGGCGTTCGTGCTGCGACGGGTCCTCAATCGTATGATCAGGCGTTCGACGCAGCGTGCGATCGACCGACCCTCCAGCTCACGCAGCGAAATAACCCAGAAGTTGATCGTCGCCACCACAATGTCGGCGGAGCGCCGTCGGCAACGACTGTCGGCGCTCAGCTCAGTAGCTCAAAGCACAGTTACATTCGTGATCTTCGCCGTTGTGATACTGATGATCTTGGCAGAATTGGGATACAACATCACAACCATCCTTGCCGGTACGACTGTTATCGGTGTGACCGTTGCGTTCGGCCTGCAGAGCATTGTGAAGGATTTTGTATCTGGGGTCTTCATGCTGGTTGAGGACCAGCTCGGTGTCGGGGACTACGTCGACATGAACATGGCCTCCGGGGTGGTCGAGGGAATCGGATTGCGTATCACCGAATTGCGCGCTACCGATGGCACCGTCTGGTACGTCCGTAACGGCGAAGTCCTTCGGGTTGGCAACTTCAGCCAGGGTGGTCCGGGCGAGCCACCGCCCGACGCCGAACCCGAACCGGATTAACCGATCGCGGCGCTGGCCATCTCCTCCAGCTTCGCCATCAACGCCCTGTGCGGGTGGGGCCCGTGACTGATTCGGGCGACTCCGGCATTCGCCCAATCGGCCTTTGGCGGCGCGCCGGGGAAGGCGATCAGGTTGAGCGGAAGCGGCACTTCGGCAACGATCCGCTCGACCTGCTGCGGATCGCCGAGGCGAGGGACGAAGAAGCCGCTGGCGCCGGCGTCAGCGAAGGCCTTTCCCCGTTCGATCGCTTTGTCGACCAGCGCCGAGTCGTGCGTCTGGGTCTTGATGTACAGGTCGGTCCTGGCGTTGATAAAGAACTGGTCGCCAACGGCGCGGCGGATCGCCTGGATGCGTTTCACCTGCAATGTCAATGAGTGCACGCCCTCGCCACCGATGACCTGATCCTCGAAGTTGCAGCCGACCGCTCCCGTCCCGGCCAGACGGACGACATTGTCGGCGCCTTGGTCCGGGTCATCGGAATAGGCGCCTTCGAAATCGACGGTTAGCGGGAGCTCGCTTGAGTCGGCGATTCGCTTGGCGTTTGCCAATGCGAAATCGATTGGCACGCCCTGGCCGTCTGGCCAGCCGTTGGCGTCCGCAACCGGATGGCTGCCAGTGGCGAGCGCCTTGGCCCCGGCGCGGATGACCGCCTGGGCGCTGCCGACGTCCCAAATGTTGTAAAGGATCACTGGATCGCCCGGCACGTGCAATGCTGCGAACGCCTCGAACTTCGTCGGCATCTGCTCCCCCTCTATCGAACGCCGGCCAGATCGCACCAGCTGCTCAATCCAACCTTCGGACTCTGACAGCGAGGCACCAGAGTAACGCGCGTCGCACCCCTGTTCTTCGGGGGTCGCCTTTGCACGAATCGGCCGCAGCATGATCCCACGCCAGCGGCTCGCAGCCCACGCACGTCAATCCCTATCAGGCGACCGGATGTTCGAGCTAGCAGGGCCTTGACATCCCGGAGACGTCTACTAGCGTTTTAATTCATCGAGCCGAGCGAGCGGGCGCGGACTTCAGCCGCCGGATCGTTTAATCCGCTTGATATGTGGTTGTTTGTGCCACCCGAGCTCGACTAACAACCTTCACTGGGCGAAAGGGACGTAGACATGTCGAATCATTTCACTGGGCTTAGCCTTGGCGCACCACTTGGTGACTTCAGACTCGACCTCTGTGATCTCTACGCATTCCAGAACCCCTCCGATTCGGCCAGAACCGTGATCATTCTCAACGCGAATCCGGAGGCGGACGCTCTGCATCCGGATGCGATCTACCGAGTGAACATCGACACGGACGGCGACTATCTGGCCGACATAGCAATTTCGTACGTGTTCGCGCCGTCGAGCAATGGAAGCCAAACGTTCAGTGCTCTCATCGCGAGGGGTGACGAAGCGCGCTCGGATGAGGCTGTGGGAACGAGAGTGGTGGATAACGCGGCAGTCTCCTTTGGAGACACGCCCGAGTTCGTTACGGCCGGTGACTACAAGTTCTTTGCTGGCAGCCGAAGCGATGCCTTTTTCTTCGATTTTCCGGGACTCAATAACATCTTTGATTTGAGTAATGGAAACAATTTCACTACACCCCGCCTCTTCGCTGGATCTCCATGGACCGGTGCCGACTCGGGCATAGAGGCCAATGTGTTCTCAACGGTAGTGGAGTTGCCAACGAGTGAATTCGGTTCTAACCCCACCATTCGCGTCTGGGGACGATGCAGCGTGCGGCGCGATGGTCAACTTCTCCATGTCGACCGTGCCGGGCATCCGTCAATGAGCAGTTTTTTCAATAGAGATGAAACCAAGGAAGAATGGAACGCCGGTGAGCCGGTAAACGATCGGGAGCGCTGGCTCGATCCGTTTGTCCAGTACCTGGGCCGTATCGGCAACTACACGCCTGAAGAGGCTACCGCTGCGATCGACGCTGAAGGTCTTCTGCCAGACGTGTTGACATTCGATCCCTCCAAGCCCGCGCAATACCCCAACGGTCGCAACTTCAGCGACGATGTCATCTACCAACGGCTGGCTCTCCTCTCAAAGGGAAATATGCCTTCCCCTGGGCTGCAGCCGCATACCGATCTACTCAGCGAGTTCCCCTACCTGGGCAATCCGCACCCGTCGGATCACTAACCGCGAGATCCGGTAGGCGACGTCAGATCGTGCCAGCCACTTCCGGTGTGATGGACAATGGGTCGCGATGTCCGAACAAGCACCTCT
>JBKPEY010000377.1:0-1051 GCA_046744405.1 Actinomycetota bacterium | reverse complement strand
GTGTCCAGCATGCCGCCGACCGCACTGGCGACAACGGGCACGCCACAGGCCATGGCCTCCAGCGGCACAATGCCGAACGGCTCATACCAGGGCGAGCAGACGACCAGATCGGCCGAACGCAACAGAGCTGGCATGTCCGTGCGAGCCACCTGGCCAATCAGCCGTACCCGATCAGCCACCCCGAACCGTTCGGCGGCGGCAAGTAGCCGATCATGCTCGGGCTCCGGTGTCGCATCGGCACCGCCAGCGATCAACAATTCGGTGTCTGGCAGCAGGGTCAAGGCTTCGATGGTGGTGTCGTACCCCTTGCGGGGCACCAGCCGCCCCACGCTCAGCAGCCGGTAGCGGCGGGCCTTCTTAGGCACAGCTGCTGACGGGCTCTCCGCCGGAGCCGGCGAAAAGTGCTCAAGATCAACACCACAGGGCACTACCGACACCTTGCTGGCGGGCACGCCAAGGAGGCCCAGCTCGCGTACCTCGTCGGCGCAGGTGGCCACAATGTGATCGGCCGCTCCGGCTACGGCTGTCTCGACGCGGATCCGGTTCAGTGGACTGGTGTCCGATGGGCCCTGGTAGCGGCGTTTGACGGTGCCGAGTGCATGGAAGGTGATCAGTAGCGGAAGGCCGAGACGCGCAGCGGCTGCCGCGGATGCCCAGGCCGACATCCAGAAGTGCGCATGCACCAGGTCGGGTCGCTGAAACTTGAGCATCTCGGTGAGGCAGTCAGCGAAGGCGCCCATGTGGGGCCACAACTCGTCCTTGGACAGCGGTGCGGCCGGGCCGGCCGAAACGTGGACCACCTCATAGCCCGCCGATGTGGTCTGTCGCTCTGCTAAGTCGGGAGCGTCCCGCCTGGTATAGACCGCCACCGAATATCCCAACCGGACAAGACCCGCGGCCAGCTCAGCAACGTGGACGTTCTGGCCTCCGGCGTCGACACCGCCGATGGCCGCCAATGGACTTGCGTGTTCAGAGACTAAGGCGACGCGCACGGAACTTCCCGATTCTCTGGGCAGTGATGCCTGAGCAGGTACCCGGCTCTTCTGGAGAC
>JBKPEY010000334.1:0-7272 GCA_046744405.1 Actinomycetota bacterium | reverse complement strand
CTGGTACGCCGAGCATGCGCGTGATCTCCCCTGGCGACGTCCGGACGCCACGCCCTGGGCGATCCTGGTCAGTGAGTTCATGCTGCAGCAAGCGCCTGTGGAGCGCGTACGCGGCCCGTGGCAGGCGTGGTTGGAGCGATGGCCGACGCCCCCAGCTCTCGCGGCTGCCGCTCCCGGAGATGCGGTACGAGCCTGGGGCCGCCTCGGTTATCCGCGTCGGGCACTGCGGCTACATCAGGCCGCCCAGATGATCACCAACGACTTCGGCGGCGTTGTCCCTGAGAACCGCGAAGCACTGCTCCGGCTGCCGGGAGTTGGCTCCTACACAGCCGCTGCAATCCGCAGCTTCGCATACGGTCGGCGCGAGATCGTTCTGGACACCAACGTTCGACGTGTGCTGGCCAGAATCGGTTCTGGCGTCGCCTTGCCGAACCCAGCGCCGACGACACAGGAGCGAGCTCTGGCCGAGGAGCTGATTCCGCAAGCCCCGCAGCGCGCCGCCCGCTGGGCCGTTGCATCGATGGAGCTTGGTGCGCTGGTGTGCCGGGCTCGCAATCCGATATGTCATGCCTGCCCCGTACAAGATCTTTGTGCCTGGCGGCGGGCGGGCCATCCAGCCGAGCTTGACGCGCGTCGACGAGTCCAGGCATATCTGGGAACCGATCGGCAGTGCCGTGGTGCTCTGCTCGCTTTGCTGCGGTCCAGTTACGACCCGGTTGAAGATCACGACCTGCGAGCGGCATGGCAAGATGTGGCGCAGCGCGACCGCGCGCTGGCCTCGCTCGTACAGGACGGGCTGGTGGTGTCCGTAGGCAGCAGATGGTCGTTGCCAAGCTAGGCCAAGACCTCGATCAGAAAGGGCAGTGCTGTCATGACTGCGCTCGCACCGACTCTCACACTCCGCAATGGTGCCGAAATCCCGGTACTCGGCCTGGGCACCGCACCGATCGTCGGCAATGAGTCAGTCCGTCAGGTGAGCGCCGCCTTGGAGGTCGGTTATCGGCTCATTGACACCGCTGAGAACTACCGAAATGAAGTGACGGTCGGACAAGCAATTCGAGACTCCGGCATTGACCGGTCGGAGATCTTCATCACCACGAAGTTCAACCGTCGTTGGCACAGCGTCGATGGAGTTCGCCAGACGTACGAGGCCAGCTTGCAGCGGCTGGGCGTGGACTACATCGATCTACTGTTGGTGCACTGGCCGAATCCGGATCAAGATCGTTATGTGGACGCAGTTCGAGGACTCCAGGCGATATTGGACAGCGGAGGCCTTCGGGCGATTGGCACCTCGAACTTCAAACCGGCCCATCTGCAACGGGTGCTGGATAAAACCGGCATCGTGCCCGACGTCAACCAGATCGAGCTAAATCCGTACTCCACGCGAAGTGCAAGCCGTGAGTACCAAGCCGAGCAGCGGATCGTCACGGAATCGTACAGCCCGCTTGGCGCGTCGAGCGACGCAGTGATCAAAGACCCGATGGTTACCGGAATCGCACAAGATCATGGCAAATCCCCGGCACAGATTGTGCTTCGCTGGCACATACAACTCGGTCTTATCGCTATTCCACGATCATCAAATCCCGGCCGGATTGCTGAGAACATTGACATCTTTGACTTCGAGCTGACCGAGCAAGAGATGACCAAGATCAGCGGGCTGGACCGTGGTGAATCTGGGGTCACGGACTCCGACGTATTTGGCCATTGACTGCCTAGTCGGGCGCGGGGTGGTCCAACGTGGTAGAGGCGCGAGTGGCGCCGATGCTAGCGATCACCACGCACGCCATGGCGAGCCACTGAACAAATGTCAGGAATTCTTTGAGCACGAGCATTCCGGCTAGAGCTGCGGCTGCTGGCTCCAGACTCATCAGAATGCTGAAGACCCGGGGTGGTATCCGGCGCAATGCTATGAGTTCGAAGCTGTAAGGGATCACTGAGCTAAGCAGGCCAACGCCAACTCCGAGCGCAAGCACGGTCGGGTTGAGCATTCGAGTGCCCGCCTCGAGGACCGCAGGAGGAGCCAAGACAATTGCTCCGACCATGCTGGCGACGGCAAGGCCGGTGAGACCCGGCCAGCAACGACCGGTCTGTGCGCTCAGCAAGATGTAGCAAGCCCAAGCGAGCGCTGCGAGCAGGGCGAACCCGACACCAGCGAACGTGAGAGTTGCCCTCGACAGACCCAGTAAAGCAACGCCCGCGCCTGCCAGAACGACCCAAACAAGATCAATAAGGCGACGCGATCCGATCACGGCAACCGCAAGCGGGCCGAGGAACTCGATCGTGACGGCGACACCCAACGGAATTCGGGCAAACGACTGATAGATCGACCAATTCATGACCATCAGGCTGACGCCGAAGCCCAGCACGATCAGCCAATCCCGACGGGTGTGCCCGGACAGCCGCGGGCGCGCCATGAGAAGCAAAACGATGGCGGATGTGATGAGCCGTAGCCAGACCATCGCCGTCGGCGGTACCAAGGTGAACAGGTCCTTGGCAATAGCGGCTCCGAATTGCACCGAGACGATTCCTGCGACAACCAGCCAGGCAGCAGGGATCCGGTTGGTTACGGGCACCGAGCCACTCTGTCAGAAGTAGCCATGGCTCGGGGTACGAGGCAGCTCTGCACAGGTTCCTTACGGTCTGCACAGATAGCAACCTATGCAGAGCGGCCGGAAGCTACGTACACGTAGGTTTCCGCAGCCAAGCGGAGGGGATCTCAGATGGGAAACCGGCCGCACCCCGTAGTCGGGATGCAGCCGGTTGCCACGCTATCGGTTCGGGTAATTGCCGCGATTATTCGTTGGCGGCTTCAGATCCTTCGTTGAAGCCCTCCACGATGCCGCCGAACTCCACCGGAGGCACGTCCGGGGCTGCCGAACGCGGCGTGCCGGTGAAGGTAAACGGGTGCTCCGAGCCCGGATCGGCGACGTCGACGACGACGATCTCGCCGGGCTTCAACTCCAAGAACAAGATCTTCTCCGCGAGCAGATCCTCGACGTCGCGCTGGATTGCGCGGCGCAGCGGACGGGCTCCTAGCACGGGATCGAAGCCTCGCTTGGCGATCAAGGTCTTGGCCGCAGGCGTCAGCTCGATGCCCATGTCCTTGTCCTTCAACCGGATCTCGATCTGGCCGACCATCAGGTCGACGATCCGCTCGATGTCTTCCTGAGTCAGCTGACGGAACACCACAATCTCGTCAACCCTGTTCAAGAACTCTGGCCGGAAGTGCTGCTTCAGCTCATCGGAGACCTTCGCCTTCATCTTGTCGTAGCTGCCCTCGGTGTCGGTGCCCTGACTGAAGCCGAGCGTCACGCTCTTGGCGATGTCCCGAGTTCCGAGGTTGGTGGTCATTACGATCACCGTGTTCTTGAAATCGACCACCCGACCTTGCGCGTCGGTCAGTCGACCTTCATCAAGAATCTGCAGCAGCGAGTTGAAGATGTCCGGGTGCGCCTTCTCGATCTCGTCGAAGAGGACCACGCTGAACGGCTTACGCCGCACCTTCTCGGTGAGCTGGCCGCCCTCCTCGTACCCGACATAGCCAGGAGGTGAGCCGAAGAGCCGGGATGCGGTGTGCTTCTCGGAGTACTCGCTCATATCCAACTGGATCAGCGCGTCTTCGTCGCCGAACAAGAACTCAGTCAGCGCCTTGGTGAGCTCGGTCTTACCGACACCGGACGGGCCGGCGAAGATGAATGAGCCACTCGGCCGTTTCGGATCCTTCAAACCTGCCCGAGTACGCCGGATGGACCGAGAGAGCGCCTTGACCGCGTCGTGCTGGCCAATGTAGCGCTTGCCGATCTCCTCCTCCATCCGGAGCAGGCGCGCCGACTCTTCCTCGGTCAGCTTGAAGACCGGGATGCCAGTCGCCGTGGAGAGCACCTCGGCAATGATCTCCTCGTCCACCTCGGCGACGACATCAAGATCACCAGACTTCCACTGCGCCTCACGCTCGGCTCGTGCGGTGAGCAGCTTCTTCTCATCGTCGCGAAGCCCGGCAGCGCGCTCGAAGTCCTGCGCGTCGATAGCAGCTTCCTTCTCCAGGCGTACGGCAGCGACCTTTTCATCGAACTCGCGCAGATCCGGCGGAGCGGTCATCCGGCGAATCCGCAACCGAGCGCCGGCCTCGTCGATCAGGTCGATCGCCTTATCGGGCAAGAAGCGATCAGAGATGTACCGGTCGGCCATCTGAGCGGCCGCCACCAGTGCCTCGTCGGTGATCGTGATCCGGTGATGCGCCTCATACCGGTCGCGCAGTCCTCGGAGGATGTCGATGGTGTGCGCAATCGATGGCTCGGCGACCTGAATGGGCTGGAAGCGCCGCTCGAGCGCCGCGTCCTTCTCCACGTACTTGCGGTACTCATCCAAGGTGGTCGCGCCAATGGTCTGCAGCTCACCGCGGGCCAGCATCGGCTTCAGGATGCTGGCGGCATCGATCGCGCCCTCGGCCGCACCAGCGCCTACCAGGGTATGGATCTCGTCGATGAACAATACGACGTCACCACGTGTCTTGATCTCCTTCAAGACCTTCTTCAGCCGCTCCTCGAAATCACCGCGATAGCGGCTGCCGGCAACCAGCGCACCAAGATCGAGAGTGTAAATCTGCTTATCGCGCAATGTCTCCGGAACGTCCCCACGCACGATGGCTTGAGAAAGTCCCTCAACCACGGCGGTCTTACCAACACCAGGCTCGCCAATCAGCACCGGATTGTTTTTGGTACGCCGCGACAGCACGGTCATGACACGCTCTATCTCGGTCTCACGGCCGATAACTGGATCAAGCTTGTTCTCGCGAGCCGCCTGAGTCAGATTGCGACCGAACTGGTCAAGCACCATCGATGAGGATGGCGTGCTGCCTTGTTCCGGAGCCCCAGAAGTCGCCGCTTCCTTACCTTGGAAGCCGCTGAGCAATTGCAAGACCTGATTTCTGACCCGGTTGAGGTCAGCGCCAAGCTTCACCAAAACCTGAGCAGCAACACCTTCGCCTTCCCGAATCAAGCCGAGCAGGATGTGTTCGGTGCCGATGTAGGAATGATTGATCTGCAGTGCTTCACGCAGGCTGAGTTCTAGAACCTTTTTTGCACGAGGCGTGAATGGTATGTGGCCGCTGGGAGATTGCTGTCCGTGTCCGATGATCTCTTCAACCTTTTGCCGGACAGCTTCTAAGGAAATACCCAGGGATTCCAAAGCTTTGGCAGCAACGCCTTCGCCCTCATGGATGAGTCCCAACAAGATGTGTTCAGTTCCGATGTAGTTGTGGTTCAGCATGCGAGCCTCTTCTTGCGCCAACACCACGACGCGACGGGCCCGGTCAGTAAACCGCTCAAACATATTCGTTGCTCCTCGCTCTCGCCGCGCCTGGCCGCCCTGCTGGCTTGGACCGAGCACCGACGTCTCTCACTCTAGTCGGCAACCCACCCCGTTGCCTTGTAGATCATTCGTCGCGGACCTTGCTGTCTCGCCCTTGATCTACTGTTTCTTGGCAGCTGCGACAAGAGTGCGCCATGGATCCACAACCCGAAACCGGACGGCGAATATTCCGCCTTGCCAAGATGGAGTTGGCAAGATCGACTCCTACCACCGGATAGTGATTGATGTGCCGAAACTGTTGCTGACCTGGCCCGGAGCAGCAGAGCGCCCCGGGCGAGCTGTTCGCCCAGGGCGCAATGTCTATTCATTTAAGTGAGCTGAAAGGAGCCGCTGGGGCGAACGACTCCCAGCGCTCAGATCACGATGCGTGAGCCTTCTCGTACGCGTCCCGTACGTCTGCCGAGACCCGGCCGCGAGTGCTTACTTCAAGGCCTTGATTCTGTGCCCAAGCCCGGATGTCACTGGTGCTCGACGACCCCGAGGCCCTACTACTCCGCTTGCGCCGGCCACCTGTCTTGCGGGCGTGAGCTAGCCAAGGCGCCAACGCGTCGCGGAGTCCGGCAGCATTCTTGGACGAGAGATCGATTTCATACTCAGCTCCGTCCAGCGCAAAACTTACCGTCTCGTCGGCGGTTCCCCCGTCATAATCGTCTTCGAGAATGATCTGCACGCGCTGTGCCATACGTTCCTCCATTGAAAGTGTGTGAGAAGTTACCTGACGGTAGCGAGATTACTCGCATTCCTCAGTTTTCAGAAGCAAAGTCCAACGCAATATCTAAGGCGGGCGGGGAATGGGTGATTGCTCCTACCGCAACGAAATTCACACCAGTCTGTGCAACTTCGGTCGCCTTCTGTATTGTCAAGCCGCCGCTAGCCTCAAAAGTTGCCCGATCGCCTAACTCCGCGACGATAGTGGTCATCTCGGAAACTGCCATATTGTCCAGCAAGATCTCGGTAGCACCCGCGGCGACAACTTGTTGTGCTTGCTCCGCCGAAGTCACCTCGACCTCGATCGGCACATCAGGAAAACTTTCCCGAACCGCAAGATATGCCGGAACTACTCCCCCAGCGGCGATGACGTGGTTGTCCTTGATCAGCGCAGCATCAGCCAATGACATCCGATGATTGATGCCACCGCCAATGCGGACTGCGTACTTTTGCAGCATTCGAAGACCGGGAACTGTCTTACGCGAGTCCCGAACCTTGGTATTGGTACTCGAAAGAGCATCGACCCAAGCCCGGGTCGCGGTGGCTACGCCAGACATCATGGTGATCAAATTCAGCGCCACCCGCTCAACACGCAATAGCGCCCTCGCATTGGCCGCAACTGTGATCAGTACGTCGCCGCGCGCCACTCGGTCGCCGTCTGTTGCGTGAAGTGCGAGTTCGAAGTCGCCGGCGCCCGAGCAGACTGACGCAACGGTGTAGGCCGCGACTGGCAGGCCGGCAACGCTACCCGACTGGCGTACCACGAAGGCGGCATGCGCTTGCTCGCTGGCTGGAATCGTTGCGTACGAGGTGATGTCGAGCCCCGCTCCGCTCTTGGGCGGCAACACACCGCGGCCGCCCAGGTCCTCATCGAGCGCTTCAGAAACGATCAAGGAGAGGGCATCGAGGTCAAGTCCTGCAGCCGATACGAGCCCTTCAATCTCAGCCAGCGTTGTATAGGTCATGAGCGGTTGGCTTGCCCATCAATCGGCACTGGCTCAGCAGTCATAGATTGGGCCGGCACGAAATGATGCTGTAAGCCGAGCTGGGAATTCTGTTCGGCAATGAGGTGGCCGTGCCATTCCTCGCGACGGCCCTCGAAGTCATCGCGCCAGTGCGCTCCTCGGGATTCTTCCCGGAGTCGGGCGGAGGCGACGATCGCAGTTGCCACCATCATCATGTTGCTGGCCTCCC
>JBKPEY010000089.1:0-1621 GCA_046744405.1 Actinomycetota bacterium | reverse complement strand
TCGGTTGCCGGCAGACCGATCGGCTCCCCGGTCCGCAGGTCAAAGCGCGACCCGTGCAGGTAGCACTCGATTTCGCTGTCGCCAACGTCTCCTTCCGACAGCGGGATCTGGGCATGTGAGCACTCGTCGTAGATGGCGTAGAAGTTCCCATTGCTGTGCACGATGGCCAGCTCCAGACGGCTGCCGTTCCGGGGCACCTCAACGGGAATGGCCGACTCAGGAGCGACGTCGGCGACGGAGCAGACGCGAACCAGAGCGCTCATGACGGCAGTCCTATGTTGATCGCGAGCTCCGCCTCGACCGCCTCAAGCAATCGCTTCTCGATCTCTGGTACGCCGACCTTACGGATGATGTCGGCAAAGAACCCGTGGACGACCAGCCGACGAGCCTCGGCCTCGTTGATGCCCCGGCTGCGTAGATAGAACAGCTGCTCATCGTCGAATCGACCAGTGGTCGACGCGTGGCCGGCACCTTCGATGTCTCCCGTCTCGATCTCCAGGTTGGGCACCGAGTCAGCGCGGCAACCGTCGGTGAGCACCAGGTTCTTGTTCGACTCGTAGGTGTTGATGCCCTGGGCAACCTTGCGGATCAGGACATCCCCGATCCAGACGGTGTGCGCTCCTTGCCCCTGCAACGCGCCCCGGTAGTCCACCTTGCTACGGGTGTGCGGGGCATTGTGATCGACAAACAGCCGATGCTCGAGGTGCTGACCGGCGTCTGCGAAGTACAAACCAAGCAGCTCCGCCTCGCCGCCCGGACCAGCGAAATCGAGCGAAGAGATGATCCGGACCACCTCGCCACCGATGCTCACCAGCGCCTGGCGGTAGCTCGCGTCGCGGCCAACTCGGGCATGCAGGTGCGCAAGATGAACCGCATCATCGTCCCAGTCCTGCACCGATACCAGCATCAGGGAGGCGCCGTCCCCAACGATGATCTCGGCGTTTCCGGCGCGGACGGTCGAGCCCTGATGCTGCAGCACGACGGTGGCTTTGGCGTTGGCGCCGATGTCGAGGACGAGATGGTTGAAAACCGCGGCGTCGCTACCGGTGCCGAACACGTTCAGGACCACCGGCTCGTCCAACTCTGCGCCCGGTGGCACCGAGACGATCCTGGCCCGCTCGAACGAATCCCAGGCCTGGGCAGCGACACGGTCGTTGGGGATGTAGATGGTGCCTAACCGTGGATCATCACGCTCCACCAGGTCCACGACAACCTCCGGCGGAGCCTGAATCTCCACCCGTGCGCCGCCACCGGATACGAATGTGCCGTCGTGCAATCCCCTAAGCCGCTTGATCGGTGTGAACCGCCAGGCTTCCTCACGGCCTGTCGGGACAGGATGATCAGCGAGGTCGAAGGAGCCGGGTGGGTGTAGCCGGCTGACCGCCTTTTGAGGACTTTCCACCGCATCGGCCACGCGTGCAGCAGCCTGATCAAGCAAGGTCACGTCGAGAAGTCTCTTTCTGGTTCCGTCTGGTGGGTGTGCAGCGATATGTGATCAGCCGACCGCACCTTCCATCTGGAGTTCGATCAGCCGGTTGAGCTCCAGCGCGTACTCCATCGGAAGCTCCCGCGCGATCGGCTCCACAAATCCGCGGACGATCATGGCCATCGCCTCGTCCTC
>JBKPEY010000205.1:0-7055 GCA_046744405.1 Actinomycetota bacterium | reverse complement strand
GGCTGGAATCGGTAACCCATTCCGGGCTCAGTGATCAAGTGTCGCGGCCGAGTCGGATCGTCTTCGAGCTTGTGTCGGAGTGCCTTGACGTATTGACGTAGGTAGTGGGTCTGATCGACGTACGTCGGTCCCCAGACTTCTTGAAGCAGCTGCCGTTGGCTCACCAGCCGCCCCGGATGCCGCACCAACGCCTGGAGGAGCTGCCACTCGATCGGCGTGAGATGCACTTGCCGTTCCGGCGCTGCCCGCTCCAAGATCATGTGGTCGTTGAGGTCGATCATCCACCGTCCGAGCTGGACCGGTTCGATCACCTCAGGCTCGCTGCTGCGCCGCGTCACCGCACGGATTCGCGCGAAGAGCTCCGCCACACTGAACGGCTTGGTGACGTAGTCATCGGCGCCGGCATCCAGGGCGTCCACCTTCGCCGCACTGTTCATCCGGCCGGAGAGGATCACGATGGGCACCTGGGTCCAGCTGCGCAGTGAACGAATGACATCCACCCCATCCATGTCGGGTAGACCCAGATCGAGAATGACGAGGTCCGGATGAGCGTCAGTCGCCGCCTCGAGCGCTCCTCGGCCGCTACCGGCGGTGACCACGTCGTACTGTCGCGCGTGGAGGTTGATCCGGAGTGCCCTCAGAATCTGAGGCTCGTCATCGACGACCAGAACGCGGGTCATGATCGCTCCCTTACCGTCTGCACGGGCTCTGGCGTGGGTTGAATCGCGGCGGGCAGCGAAATGATCATGGTTAGGCCGCCTCCGGGTGTCCCTTCCGGTGTCAGACTGCCCGACATCGCCTCGATGAGCCCCCGTGCCAAGGCAAGACCCAGCCCGACCCCGCTGGTGTTGTCCCGATCCCCAAGCCGTTGGAACGGCAGAAAGATCTGATCCCAGTCGGTCTCAGGTACGCCTGGACCACAGTCGACCACCCGGATTTCGACAGCCTCGCCATAGGCGCTGGCCGTGACCTGCGGAGGGGCTCCAGGTGGGCTGTGCCGTACGGCGTTCTGCACGAGATTAGCGATCGCGCGTTCCAGCAGTGCGGGGTCGGCCTGCACATCGGGCCTATCTTCTGGAACGCGGATGATCACTTCGGATGCAGCTGGTTCCAAACTGGTCACGGCGGCGGAGACGACATCGGCAACATCGATCGGCTGGATGGCGAGCGCCAATGCACCGGCATGCAGCCGGCTCATGTCGAGTAGGTTCTCGACAAGACCGCTCAGCCGATCCAACGACTCCTCCGCGGTGGCGAGCAGCTCGGCTTGATCGTCCGGGCTTAGCGGGAGATCCGACATTCGGAGGGTGCCGACCGCCGCCTTCGCCGAAGCCAATGGGGTGCGCAGGTCATGACTCACCGCATTGAGCAGCGCAGTCCGTACCCGGTCCACCTCGGCGAGGGAGCCTGCGGTGGCCGCAGCTTGCTCCAGCCGCTCCTGGCGCAATGCAATGGTGGCCTGCGCTGCGAACGCCTCCAGGATCCGACGATCGTGCGCGGCGAGCGGGTGACCAGACAGCACCAGTGTGTAGGACTCGTCCACGTGCACTTCGGCGTCGCCATCGCCTGGGGCCAGGCATTTTGGACTGCCGACGCACGCGACTACGGACCACGCCTCATTCGTGTGCTCGAGATCTGGCCCAGCTAGCACTTCTGGGCGGCGCTCCAGAAGAGTCACGGCGTCCAAGGCGAAGGTTTCGCGTACCTGCTCGAGAAGTGCTGGCAGCGGGCGGGAGCCGCGCAACACACTGCCCGCCAGAGTGAACAGGGTGGCCGCTTCGGCTCGGGCCTGAGACGCTTCTCGAGTTCGACGTGCGGCGGCGTCAACGACGGTACTCAGAGAGATCGCTACAACAAGAAACGCAAACAGCGCAAGGAGGTTTTCTCGCTCGGCAACGGTGAACATCCGCACCGGTGGTGTGAAGTAAAAGTTCAAAAGCAGGAATCCGCCGACGGCCGCCAGCAACGCTGGGAGTAGACCGCCCACCAGCGCTACAGCCACCACCAATAGCAGGAACGCCAAGATGTCAGTGGACAAGGAGACGGCGTCGACCGCCAGCAGCAACGCGGTGAGCACTGTCAGGGCGCCAATGCTCAGAATGAATCCGGCAGTGCGGCGGCCAAGACTCAGTCCACCCGGCCGACTCAGCCACGGCCCGTCGCGTCCTTTCCCGATCCGCCACCGGCGCGCTGTCGCCTCATGCGTCACGAGATGTACGTCGATGGATCCCGACCCGGCAGTGGTCGTGACGCCGACGCTCGGCGATAACATCTGGGCCCAGCGTCCGCGCCGACTAGCTCCCAGCACGAGCTGAGTGGCATTGACACCGCGTGCAAATGCCAGTAGCGCGTCCGGAATGTCGGTGCCGACTACCTGGTGATAAGTGCCTCCAAGAGCTTCCACCAGCACTCGTTGCCGAGACAGGTGAGCCGGGTCTCCACCGCTCAGGCCGTCACTGCGCGCTACGTGCACCGCAAGCAGGTCAGCACCCGTGGTACGAGCGGCGATGCGTGCCGCCCGACGGATCAGGGTATCGCCCTCGGGCCCGCCGGTCAGCGCCACAACCACCCGCTCGCGCGTTTCCCAGTGCGAGCCGATGTTGTGATCAGCGCGATATTTGTCGAGTTGCTCGTCCACTTTCCCAGCGACCCAGAGCAGCGCCAGCTCGCGTAATGCGGTGAGATTCCCAACTCGGAAGTAGTTGCCGAGGGTGGCGTCGATCTTGTCTGGCGTGTAGACGTTGCCATGTGCCAGCCGGCGGCGGAGCGCCTCCGGGGTCATGTCGACGAGCTCAATCTGCTCTGCTTGGCGCACCACGGCATCGGGCACGGTTTCGCGCTGCCGTACGCCGGTGATCTCATAGACAACATCGTTGAGCGATTCCAGCTGTTGCACGTTCACCGTCGTGATGACTGTGATGCCGGCGTCAAGAAGCTCATCGATGTCTTGCCATCGCTTCCGATGAGTTGAGCCGGGAGCGTTGGTGTGCGCAAGCTCGTCAACCAGGGCAACCTGCGGCCTGCGCGTCAACACCGCCGCGAGGTCCATTTCCTCCAGCGTGGTATCCCCGGAGCTGACGGTGGCTCGGGGTATGACCTCAAGACCCTCGATAAGTTGCCCAACGTGCTGGCGGCCGTGGGTCTCCACGAATCCGATGACGACGTCTGTGCCACGTCTGAGCCGGCGGTGGCCCTCCTCGAGCATCTTGTACGTCTTGCCGACGCCAGGAGCGGCCCCGAAGTAGACCCGCAGTTGCCCTGTACCCATGGCACTTCCTCCCGGCAGTGCTAATCACCATCCGGGTTGTTGACACCTTCGCAGTCCATTCTGATCGCCAGGTGAAGCGTTGATCAGGCGATCCTCACGGCATTTCTACGCGGCGAGAAGGTGGGGCGTCAGTGACGGAATGCGGTTAGCTCGGCTGATTGTCAAGAAAGTCCAGCGTGACTGCAGCGAAGAGCGGCGAGACCGCAAGGTTGTAGTGAGTCGCGCCCGGCACGATCGCGAGCGCGTGGCCACCCTTTGGCCGGCCCTCGCCCATCCAGCCGCCGTCGCGCAGGCCGCCGTCAAGCAGCTTGAACATCTCGACATAGTGGCTGGGCGGCGCCATGTCGGCATCGGCTGCTACCAGAAGCGTCGGCACCTGGAGGCTGCGAACCTCCTCGCTGTAGTCATAGTCCTGGGCCATTGATTCGCCGACCTTGTCCAGCAGCCGCGGGAAATCCTCCGGACGGGGCGCGACCCGCTGGTAGAGCTCATACATCGGCGTGTCCTTCATGAATTCGGCGGCGGCCGCATTCACCTGAGCCTGCTGGGCGAGCATCTCGGGTGGAATCGCGCTGCGCCAGGCATGCGCTGAGGCGGCGACGAGCCGACGGACCTTGTCCGGGTGCTTCACTGCCGTGAAGAGTGCGACCCCGCCGCCGAGCGAGTAACCGACAACGTCCGGCTTGTCCAGCCCCAGATGGTCGATGAGGGCTGCGATGTCGTCAGCCATGAGCCGGATGTCGATCGGTCGATCAATGTCGGCAGTACGGCCGTGCCCTTGCAGATCGGGGAGGATGACTTGATGCCGCTCGGCGAGCTGGGGAAGAGTCGGCCCGAACATCTCGCCCGAGCCAAGCCCGCCATGCAGCAAGATCATCGGTCGGCCGGTTCCGTGAATCTCAAAGTAGAGATTGACGCCATTGACCTCGGCGTACTGGCCGGTGCCTTTTTGCTCTGTCGTCCAATCGGTGGTCGTCATGCTGGCTCCTCAGTTGATCACTGGTCATCTCGGTCGCTGATTAGACTGCGCATGCCGCCAGGAATCATCGGGTCACTCTGAATCAAGTCACCCGCGAGCGCCAAGCCAGTTCGCCGGTAGCTCAGCTCCCACCGATGCCAAGCGCGCTGAGCAGCACTAGCACGACCGTAGTGACAGCGAAGATTCCGTGCAACACAACCGGTGGCCGGGGAATGTGCTGCTCGGCAAGATCAACTCCGCTCGCATCTGCCCGGAATGATCCGCCACTAGCCGCGGCGGCGGCCATGGCTGCTCGGCCGTCCTTTGCCCACTGCATAACCATGATGAGCCCGATGCTGGCGACTACGATGAGGTCGGCAAAGGCGATCCAAGCCAGCAAGGTGCTGTCAGTGACGAGATAGACGATCCACAAGATCAGCCCGGCGACCGCGAGCCCAAAGTGTGTGAAGACTCGGTACGGCGGAAGATTTGTCCCTGCTCCCTCCGCATGTCGCACTCCTCCACGGGAGGCCCAGCGGGCCAGCATGAAGGCTCCAAACCCGGCGGTAATGATCCAGGTGATGAGTGCGGCGATTGCCATTGATACGCCCCTTTCGGTAACGCTGGCGCGTTTGTTGGGCACTGCTCGCAACTCGGCGCGCGCAGCGCAGTTTCCTTTATTTTCGGATACTCAATTCGACGTTAGACGCGCGGTGGTCTATCGTCAAGAGATCTGTTCGATAGGAAAGGTGCGTTGTGCGCGGCTTCGACCGGAATGTCACTGGGATTGGTGTGCTGGCCGACCCGGTGCGCCGGCGGCTATATGAGTTCGTCTGCTCCCAAGATCAACCAGTGAGTCGCGATCACGCAGCGCACGCCGTTGGCATCGCTCGCCACAAGGCGAAGTTTCACCTCGATCGACTGGAGGCTGCGGGACTGCTCGAGGCCGACTATGTCCGGTTGACCGGACGCAGCGGTCCGGGCGCAGGGCGTCCCGCCAAGCGCTACGGGCGAGGCCGCAAGGAGTTCGCGGTCACTCTCCCGGCGCGGGATTACGAACTCGCCGGCCACATCATGGCCGATGCGATCTCCGACTCAACGCGTACGGGTGCGCCGATTACGGAGGCGATCAGTAAGGCAGCCTCCGTCCGCGGTGCGGCGCTCGCGGCCACTGCTGCTGATCATCCGCCCGAAGCCGACGCAGCTCTCGACCTGGCTGTGCGCATCCTCGGCGAACGCGGCTATGAGCCTCGCCGCACCGATCATGCGATCGTGATGGCCAACTGCCCGTTCCATGCCCTAGCCGCTGACCACACAGAGCTGGTCTGTCGGATGAACCATTCCATGCTGGCCGCGTTCGTTGATGTGATTGCACCGGGTCTGCTCGAGGCGAGTCTCGAGCCTGCCGGGAACCGCTGCTGCGTCACGCTGACAGCCCACTCCGGCGATGAACAGACGATGGAGACCACGTCGTAAAAGTGCGGGCCAAGCTGCGGAGCCGAGACGGATTTCCTTAGTCGTCTTCGCCGACCGTCTGCCGCGCCGCTTCCACCCGCCGGCGAGCATGTGCCAATGCGTTTACGGCATCGCGTTGCCGCGACCGCGCTTCGGCGAGATGCCGCTGAGCGGTGACCTTGTCCCGGCGGGCTTCTATCCGCCTCGAGTCAAGGTCGTTCAATGCGTCCTCGGCCGCCTCCACCGCCGCCTCGGCATCGGCGAGCTCGAATTCCGACGTCCAATGCGCAGCTTCCGCGCCGGCGAGTTCCTCCTCCGCCTGACGCAATTCGCCCGCTACTTCACGTACTGGCGCTGGGTCGTTCTGGTCCTCCGCCAACGCGCCCTCGGTCACCTCAACCAGCTCCAGGGCCCTCCTTCCAGCGACGACACGCCGCCGCGCCGCCAACTCGTCTTCGACCCGAGGACTCTCAATCTCCGCGACTGGACTTGTCGCCACCTCAACAGGCCGCAGCTCGGTCCCTGACTCAAACTGCCTGGACTCGATCTGCGGGGCGCCGACACGTGGCCGCGGCCCGAAGCCACTATGCGAGAGCGGCCGGACCAGCCGTCCGTTGCGGATCGTCATCGCACCAGCAAGATCAACAAGAGCAGCCTGCAGCGTTGCCTGAACCTCTGACAGCACAGTGGGAGTCAGACGTACGCCGGCGTCATCGGCATAGGCCTGGGCTCGTTCCATCAGGTCAGCGATCAAACGCCGGCGCTGTTCGGCGAGGCTCCGCAACTCCGTGGCAGCGAGCCCGGTCTGGGCATCGCGTAGCTGCCGTCCCAGGGCAGACAGGCGCTGCATCGCCGCCGAGTCGCTCGCCAGCAGATTCACCAGCCAGGCGCTGCGGGTCGGGCGCCGCAGCTGCTGTAGCCGTTCGGCGATCTCCCGACTACCGGCCGCCCTGGCTTGTCGTACCAAGTCGTTCCGGGCCGCGACGAAATCGGTTGGTGGTAGCACATAGAGCTCTCGGACAATGTCGTCCAGCTCACGCCCCGTCATATGCACAGTCATCCAACGGTCAATCTAACGTGGCCGCTGGTGGGCGATGCAAGTCAGGAGGCAGCGGGCAGGCCAGCTACATCGTCGGCGGCACAACACCCACCGAGCACAGACATGCAGTCGATAATGAACTCGTGCCGCAAGAGCTCGGGGAGGTCGCAACCGGCATTCGTGCACTCCAGAGTGCGATCTCTGTGCACGACCAGGGTGCCATGGCAGTGGTCGACGTACGGGTCGACATCCCGGCCACAGTCCGGACAGCTGCTCATGAGGCCTTGGTACCAGCTGCCAGTCCCAAAAGGCGGTATTGGATTTCGGCGTGTCGC
>JBKPEY010000029.1:0-3077 GCA_046744405.1 Actinomycetota bacterium | reverse complement strand
ATTCCAGTCAGCAGGCCACCGTTGCGAGACCATAGTCCCGTCGTGCCGAGGTGGTCACACGACCGAGGAAGTCGTCGGCTTGCGCCGTCGTTTCCGGCTCGTACCACTCGTCTGCGATCTCGCAGACCACTACTCGCGCCTCCGACTCGGCCAGCACTAGAGGCAGTGTGTGTACCACCGTCGAAGGGAAGCTGACGATGGTGCCGGCGATGGGCCCTCGGCGGGCGACAATCTCGAGCGGCAGCGCCGACCGGACGACCTCGACCCCTATTCGTTCGATCAGGTCGAGCTTCCAGTCAGCCTCCTTGCGGTGTGCAAAATATCGGCCCGCGGCATAGCGCGTAATCATGGTCTCTACTCCATCGACGTAGCAGTCGGCCTTTACGACACCGGACTCGACCAGCGATGTACCGATCAAATCGGCACTGTTCTTCAATTGGGGAAGCGGGTACCGGGCTCGTACCCACGAGAAGTCATTGCGGATGATTCGAACCCCCGTTATGTCCACGGGCATGCAGGTGAACAACCGCAATCGGCAGCCAGACTGTGCTGACAACCGGCGGCGTACAGTCCCGCACACCTGGTCGCGAGCAAGCGCGGTAATCTGCCGGCGCTGGCTGGCTGTTGCCACTCGATGCCAGCGTGAAAGGTGCTCCCCCGCGACCCACTGGCGTGCAAACTCCAGAGTCGCAGTGCCATCGTCCACAATGGTCACCTCGGAGAGCTTCGTTACGCTGATGATCGCCTGGATGACACCTGAGTATGGGTCGCCGACCACCAGCCGCCGCACACCAGCCAGCTCACCGGCAAGGGCGCGCAGGCTACGAGCGACAGCCAACCCGCCCAGCCGCGGGTCGTGCCACGAAACCGTATGACCAGCCTCGCGTGCGAGTGGGATCATCGACCTCAGCTGGGTACGAGTCAACCCAGCGACGGGAGCGAGGATGGCGATCTTGAGCCCGATAAGATCATCTTCTAGCTGCGCTAACTCGATGACATTGAGCAGTTGTGCGGGGCTTTCCACTAGGGCAAGGGCGCCCTGCCCTGGTCCGGCATAGAACGTCACGACACGGCTTCTAGATCAACTTGGTCGGCGAAGTCGCCGGGCACGCGACGCAGCTTCTTCATTGCGGCCCGCTCGGCGTCGTAGATCTGCTTCACGCCGTCACCCATCGCCTCGGTGATGACTCGCACATCGCGCACCAGACGCGAAAGACCCTGTGGCTCGATTGAGGCCGCCTGGTCAGAACCCCACATCGAGCGGTCTAAGGTGATGTGGCGCTCGACGAAGACAGCGCCCATGGCCACAGCAGCCAGCGTGGTCTGCAGACCAGTCTCATGCCCGGAGTAACCGATGGGTACGTTCGGAAACTCTGCCTGCAGCGTGTGGATCATCTTTAGGTTCAGCTCCGCGGCAGGCGCCGGATAAGTGCTCGTGGCATGACAAAGGATGATGTTGTCGCTGCCGAGAACCTCAACGGCATGCCGGATCTGTCGCATCGTTGACATGCCCGTGGAGAGAATGATTGTCCGGCCAGTACCCCGCAGCCGGCGTAATAGGTCGTCGTCAGTCAGGCACGCGGAGGCTACCTTGTGCGCCGGTACGTCAAACGCCTCCAAAAAGTCGACGGACTGAATATCCCAAGGCGAGGCGAACCATGCGATGCCACGACGCCTCGCGTGTTCATCGATGGCCGCGTACGCCTCGATATCGAACTCGACCCGGTGCCGATAGTCGATGTAGCTCATCCGACCCCAGGGGGTGTCCCGCTCAATCTCCCACTGGTCGCGTGGTGTGCAGATTTCCGGTGTGCGCTTCTGGAACTTCACCGCATCGCAGCCGGCGTCGGCCGCTTCGTCGACCAAGGCGATCGCCTTCGCCAGGTCACCGTTGTGGTTGATGCCAATCTCCCCCGTGATGTAGACGGGGAACCCGATACCGACTATGCGGTCACCGAGCCGCCGCTGAGGGGCGTCCAAGAACCAAGCCTTGTTTGCCATGGTCAGGAACCTAGGCAGCAGATATGGCCAGGAAAGTGTGGTGATCTGAACAACGGGCAAACAGTGCGACAACTCGGCAATGTTGATCATTCCAAAATTCAGCCGCGATAACTCGACACTCAGCTAGTGATCATCATCAGCGGCTGTAAAGATGTCCCCTCTCACTTCGCGGACGTCTGCGCTAGCTCGGCGGACTGCGTACGTCGGGCTCTCCGCCCGGCCCTCGCCTGCCGGAGCTGCAGTTGCATGCCCTGAGGCAACACCCACCGGGCTACGGCCCGGACTCTGGCAGCCGGATGTTTAACCATGGGCTTGTTCTGGGCGGCCAGTTTGCGGTAGGTGAACAGCTCGTGCTGCGAGGCGAACAAAGCGGTGTTCCAGGTCTGCGGACGGCCACGGTGGGCCTGCAGCGTGAGTTCTAGCGCACGCTCGGCAATCTTTTCCGCGGGCCTGACGCCGGCCTTGTCGAAGAAGTAATCCTCGACCCAACTTTGGGCCGGAGCACCGATGTCGTCCTTCTCCAGCTGATCGAATGTCCGCAGTAGGCCCGATTCCAAGAAGATGTGGTTGCCCAACTGCTCACGAACGTCCAAGTCGGCAATGAAGGCAGTACGGACCCCAGCTCCCACCGCCTCCAGCGCGGCGGTCGACGAGATCGTCAACATCAGGTCCAGATTGGTGAGCCGATCAGAGATCGGCGTGTAATCGATCAAGAAGTTGGGCGGTCTTCGGACGCCACTCAGCAGAGCCTCGGGGTGGAACTTCATTCGATGGAATGTGTCCTCGCCAATGCGATGCCGCGGCTTCAGCACAACGTCGCGATGAGGATGAGCTCGGGCGTACGCCATCAGCCGCTCATAGAGGTACAGCCTGTCTTCATGTGCTTGCGGGACCGTCGGCTGGTCGGCAAACATCACGGTCTTGATCGGTGCGTCGACAGGTGCTTCGTGGTTTTCGCCGGAGAGCAGGGGCAGCCCGCTAAGCAAGAGATTGTCCGTGGGTAGCTGGAGACTGCGGGCGACCTTCTCGAAGGTCGCGAGGTCGCTTCGAGAGTTCACAGCCACAATGTCGGTCGC